>NZ_JAHGAD010000025.1:0-91737 GCF_030248375.1 Vibrio sp. B181a
CCCGATTCCCGATTCCCGAAACGTAGTTCTCCATCTTCTTTTTCTCGGAGCGAAGCGTTCTCGCCTCCCGAAACGAAGTGCCTCTATGTATCGCTGTCTTTTTGACCACTTAACCAACCGTTTTCAGCATTTCTGTGATCTCACTAGACTCTGGGGGGATAACTCTATACAATCCGCCCTCGGAGCTGACTGGGTAGTCGCTGCTTTGTTGATGTCCTTCGGGAGACTGACGTCGAAGTCCCTTTGGGAGACTGACGTTGACGTCCTTCGGGAGACTGACAAAGGGGAGGAAAGTCCGGGCTTCATAGAGCAAGGTGCCAGGTAACGCCTGGGGGGCGCAAGCCTACGACAAGTGCAGCAGAGAGAAGACCGCCGATGGCCCTAGGGCACAGGTAAGGGTGAAAGGGTGCGGTAAGAGCGCACCGGACGACTAGTAATAGTTCGTAGCAGGGTAAACTCCACCTGAAGCAAGACCAAATAGGCCTCCACATTGCGTTGCTCGCGTAAGGAGGCGGGTAGGTTGCTCGAGCCAGTGAGTGATTGCTGGCCTAGACGAATGGCTACCGCCGCGCAAGCGGAACAGAACCCGGCTTATGTGTCGGCTCCACCTATTCGAGACCCATCTCTACTTCGGTAGTGATGGGTTTTTTGCATTTAATTGACGCAAACTATGTCATTACCAATAAACTTGGCGCTGAATCACGTCTAACTTTAGACTTGAGGTGGCGATGATGTGGGAAATCAGTACACTAAAGAATCGCTTCAAGATCATTCAACGAGACAGCTATGACCGAAACATTTCAACATATCTCCGTGTTATTAAATGAATCCATTGATGGCTTGGCTATCAAACCCGATGGTATCTATATCGATGGAACATTTGGCCGTGGCGGTCACAGCCGAGCTATCTTGTCGAAACTGGGTGAAAATGGTCGACTGTATAGCATCGACCGAGACCCACAAGCTATCGCAGAAGCCGCTAAAATCGATGACCCGCGCTTCACTATCATTCATGGTCCGTTCTCAGGTATGGCTAAATACGCAGAAGAGTATGGCCTAGTTGGTAAAGTTGACGGTGTATTGCTAGACCTAGGCGTGTCGTCTCCGCAGCTTGATGACGCTGAACGCGGCTTTAGTTTTATGAAAGACGGCCCATTAGACATGCGTATGGACCCAACATCGGGTATTCCTGTGTCTCAATGGCTGATGGAAGCCGACCTTGATGACATTACTTGGGTGATTCGTGAGTTTGGTGAAGACAAGCACGCCCGCCGCATTGCCAAAGCGATCGTAGCTTACCGCGAAGATGAAGAAAACGAACCAATGGTTCGTACTGGTCAGTTAGCAAAATTGATCTCAGATGCGGCACCAAAGAGCTTTAAAGAGAAAAAACACCCAGCGACTCGCGCTTTTCAGGCTTTTCGCATTTACATCAACAGTGAATTAGAAGAAATTGATACGGCACTAAAAGGTGCGGCAAGTATTTTGGCTCCTGAAGGCCGTTTGTCTGTGATCAGTTTCCACTCATTGGAAGATCGCATGGTGAAACGTTTTATCCGTAAAGAGAGCAAAGGCCCAGAAGTGCCACACGGTATTCCGATGACGGAAGAACAAATCCGTGCGCTTGGCAGTGCGAACATGAAGCCGATTGGTAAAGCGAACAAGCCAACGAAACAAGAAATTGACATGAACCCGCGCTCTCGAAGCTCAGTGCTAAGAATTGCAGAAAAGCTTTAATTATTATGACGAAAACCACTCCTAACCTTGCTAAGTTGATTGCGACGGACTTAATTACCGTCGGTCGCTGGTCGTTGTTGCTGATGATTTTGATTTTCGCAACGGCAATGGGAGTGGTGTTTGCCACCCACCATGCGCGTCAGGCGATCACTGAAAAAGATCATACATTGGTTGAGCGAGAGCGATTGGATAGCGAATGGCGCAACCTAATGTTGGAAGAAACAGCCCTCGCGGAACACAGTCGCGTTCAAGACTTGGCAAAGAAGGACCTTGAAATGAAACGACCAGATGGCGATAAAGAAGTGGTTATCACGCTAAAATGATTGGAAAGAAAGCCAAATCTAAACAAGGAAATACGCGCAAGTCTGCTGCGAAAGAAAAAAAAGTAGCTGCTACAAAGCCGCAACCTACCAAAGAAACGAAACAAGCAGAAGTGGTTGAAGAGCCAGAATCGTTTTTGATTCGTTGGCGTTTTCAGTTACTGCTGTTTTTTGTCTTCTGTGCCTTCGCACTTCTCGTTGGGCGAGTGGCCTATATTCAAGTTATAGAGCCTGACAACCTAATCAAACAGGGTGACCTTCGCTCTGTCCGTGTTAAAGCCATTCCTTCGGCGCGCGGTATCATCTCTGATCGCAATGGCGAACCTCTTGCGGTGAGTGTTCCTGTTGAAGCCGTGTGGGCTGATCCTAAAACTATCTTCAAAGAAGGCGCTCTGCAGCAAACGAAGAGTTGGTACGCACTTGCTGACGTACTTGGCTTAGATCGCCAAGGCCTGATCAACAAAATCAAGAAAAACGAAAAACGTCGTTTTATCTATCTACAACGCCAAGTTAGCCCAGCGATGGCGAACTACATTCGTGAACTCAAACTACCTGGTGTCGGTTTGAAGTCGGAATCTCGCCGCTACTATCCTGCTGGTGAGGTTAGTGCTCACTTAGTTGGTGTAACTGGCATTGATGGCCACGGCCTAGAAGGCGTGGAACGAAGCTATGACGAGTGGTTAACTGGCGCAGCAGGTAAGAAAACTATCCGTAAAGACCGTTATGGTCGCGTGGTAGAGAACATTGCTCTTGAAGAGAAGCAAGAAGGTAAACCGTTACAGCTGACGATCGACCAACGCATTCAAGCCGTCGCTTATCGAGCGATCAAGCAGGCCGTAGCGGATCACCGTGCAACATCTGGATCCGTTGTTATCCTAGACGTTAAAACGGGTGCGGTACTGGCGATGGTCAACGCGCCTTCTTACAACCCAAACAACCGCAGTGATTGGCAAAGTTACAAAATGCGTAACCGCGTGATTACTGACTCACTAGAGCCGGGCTCAACCATTAAGCCATTCGTTGTTTTGGCCGCCTTAGAAAATGGAGTTGCAGACAAAGACACGATCGTTGATACGGGTAACGGCATTCTGCAGCTTGGTGGTAGCCGTGTTCGTGATGCGCCAAAAGTCGGCAAAGCAACCCTAACTACGATTCTGAAGAAATCGAGTAACATCGGTGTGACCAAGCTGGCGATGCGAATGCCTGTTGAGGCGCTACTTGGTTTGTACAGTTCGGTTGGCCTTGGTGAATTATCCGGTCTTAACTTGGTTGGTGAAGTGGTGGGTATCTTCCCAAGCCGCTCCCGCTGGTCTCCAATTGAGCGCGCAACCATCTCGTTTGGTTATGGTTTATCTGTTACCCCAATTCAGCTAGCGCATGCCTATGCGACGCTAGGTAACTTGGGTAAATATGAGCCGATTCATATTATCGAAAGTAACGATAATGACATGGCACGCCAAGTCGTGAGCAAAGAGAACGCTCGTCTCGTCTTGGATATGCTTGAAACGGTAACGCAAAAAGGCGGTTCTGCACGTCGTGCGGCGGTTCCCGGTTATCGAGTCGGTGCAAAAACTGGTACTGCGCGAAAGGCAAGCGCAGGTGGCTATAGTGATGAGTACATCAACTACACGGCTGGTGTTGCGCCAGTGAGTGACCCACGTTTAGCGCTTGTGGTTGTGGTTAATGAACCACAAGGTGATGATTACTACGGTGGTTCGGTAGCCTCACCTGTTTTCTCTGAAATCATGAAAGGCGCACTGCAAATTCTGAACGTTGCCCCTGACGAAAATAAATTCCAACAGTAGGCTTATAAGCGTACTGAGAAACAAAATGAAGAAAGCTGAGCTAATGCTCGGAGAATAAATATGACTAAAGCCATCAGTATGGACACGCTGCTTTCCACTTGGGTCGATTGCCCGAGTTTGTCGTCCATTCTTGTTTCTGAATTGGAACTCGACAGTCGACGAGTTCAATCTGGAACAACCTTTGTAGCTATTATTGGCCATGTTGTGGATGGGCGTAAATTTATCCCAATCGCGATTGAGCAAGGTGCGAATGCGGTGATTGCTCAAGCTTGTGAGCAAAAAGCGCATGGCACGATTGAGATTGTTGATGATGTTCCAGTGATTTACCTTGAAGCGCTGGATAAGTGCCTATCTGAAATTGCAGGTCATTTGTATACCTACCCAACGATGGATTTGATTGGTGTCACTGGCACCAACGGCAAAACCACCATCACTCAGCTGATTGCTCAATGGATTGATTTGGTCGGTTCAAAAGCGGCGGTAATGGGAACCACGGGGAATGGCTTTCTCGACAACCTACAAGAAGCTGCGAATACTACGGGCAACGCCGTTGAAATCCAAAAAACACTGTCTTCGCTCGCTGAGCAAAAAGCGCAATACACAGCGCTTGAAGTGTCTTCTCATGGTTTGATTCAAGGTCGTGTTAAAGCGCTGTCTTTTGCTGCTGGCGTGTTTACTAACCTGAGTCGTGATCATCTCGATTACCATGGCACGATGGAAGAATACGCCAACGCTAAGTTAACCCTGTTTACTGAACATCAATGTGGTCACGCTGTTATCAATGTCGATGATGTTGTGGGTGCTGCGTGGGCGAAGCAATTGAACAACGCGCTTGCCGTATCACTCAAACCAACAACAGAATTTTCTCAAAGCGTGTATGTAAACCACATCGCTTATGCTGAGTCTGGCATCACGATTGAGTTTGATGGCAAGTTTGGTGAAGGTACGTTGCATGCACCACTTATCGGTGAGTTCAATGCCGCGAATCTGATGTTGGCATTCACAACGTTACTTAGTCTAGGTTTCAGCAAGCAAGATTTGCTGGCAACAGCAGGCCAATTACAGCCCGTTCTTGGTCGTATGGAACTGTTCCAAGCTGATGATAATGCCAAAGTAGTGGTGGATTATGCTCACACGCCTGACGCGCTAGAAAAAGCGCTGCAAGCATTGCGTGTACATTGCCACGGTGAGCTTTGGGCTATCTTCGGCTGCGGTGGTGATCGCGATGCTGGTAAGCGCCCAATGATGGCAGAAATCGCTGAACGTTTGGGTGACAAAGTGGTACTTACCGATGACAACCCTCGTAGCGAAGACCCAGCGTTGATCATGAAAGACATGCTGGCTGGTTTAACGAAACCAGTTGACGCGATTGTGCAACATGACCGCTTCAAAGCGCTGTCTTACGCACTTGAGCATGCTTCTTCGCAAGACATTATCCTTCTGGCCGGTAAAGGTCATGAGGACTACCAAATTCTAAATTCTGGAACCATCCATTACTCTGACCGCGAGTCAGCCATGACACTATTGGGGCTTTCATCATGATCACAGTAACGCTTTCTCAAATTGCCGATATTACTGGCGGTGAACTGGTTGGTAACGATCTTTCTATTGAATCTGTTTCGACTGACACTCGAGCTATCGAACAAGGTGCTCTATTTGTTGCTTTGGTTGGCGAGCGTTTTGATGCTCACGATTTCTGCCAACAAGCAGTAGAGTCGGGCGCGGGTGCACTATTGGTACAAAAACGCGTTAATGTGAATGTGCCTCAAGTCGTTGTTGGCGATAGTAAGGTAGCATTGGGTCAAGTGGCAGCTTGGGTTCACCAAACATGCCAAACGCCGACGGTCGCCATTACAGGTAGCTGTGGTAAAACCACGGTGAAAGAGATGGTTGCCAGTATTTTGCAGTTGAAAGGTAAAGTGCTGTTTACTGCGGGCAACTTCAACAACGACATTGGTGTGCCATTGACCTTGCTGCGTTCGCAACAAGACGATGACTACGCGGTGATCGAGTTGGGTGCGAACCACATTGGTGAAATTGAGTACACCACGCAATTAGTTAAGCCAGACATTGCCATGGTAAACAACGTGGCTGCTGCTCACCTTGAAGGTTTCGGGTCTATCGATGGCGTGAAACAAGCTAAAGGTGAAATCTACCAAGGGCTAGCGGCTGGCGGTATTGCGATCGTAAACCTAGATAGCAATGGCGGAGCGAAGTGGGATGAAGTATTAGCAGATAAGAATGTGATTACTTTTTCACAAAGTAACGCGGACGCTGACTTTTACGCTTCCAACATCGTGATGAGCGCCGCAGGTGAGGCAAGCTTTGACTTACATATCGCTGCAACTTCACAAGAAATTGAACTGTCTCTGGGTATTATTGGTCAACACAACGTGCCTAACGCAATTGCCGCTTCTATCATTGCCTTGAAAATGGGGGCAACATTAGAAGAGATTCAAGCGGGGCTAAAACATCTTAATAAGGTGAAAGGTCGTGTTGAAGTGGAAGAGCTGAGCGATAAAATCAAGCTTATCGATGACAGCTACAACGCTAGTGTTCCTGCCATGAAGGCGGCAGTCGACTTACTGGCGGCATTCCAAGGTCAACGTTGGTTGATTTTAGGTAATATGGCGGAGTTGGGTGAGGAAAGTCTTGCACTTCACCGTCAAGTCGGGGAACATGCTGCCCCACAAAAATTTGAACATGTTCTCACGTATGGTGCGGATGCAAAGGTCATTAGCGAGCTTTGCGATGGCATCCATTTCGAGACACATCAAGAGATGATTGACTACATCAAGCAGCATCTAGACCAAGTGGTTCCTGAACACCATACGATATTGGTGAAAGGCGCGAACGGTGCACGTATGTTTGAAGTCGCTGCTGCTTTGAAGGAGTATTATTAATGATTATTTGGCTTGCCGAGCTGCTACAGCCATACCTATCTTTTTTCCGATTGTTTGAATACCTGTCTTTTCGAGCAATCCTCAGCGTTCTAACCGCTCTAGGTCTGTCTCTTTGGATGGGGCCTATCATGATCAAGCGTCTACAGATGCTCCAAATTGGTCAGGTTGTTCGTAACGAAGGTCCAGAATCCCACTTTAGCAAACGTGGTACCCCAACGATGGGTGGTATCATGATTTTGGCTGCTATCTCTATCACTATTCTTTTATGGACTGACTTATCGAACCCATACGTATGGGCGGTACTGACGGTTCTGCTTGGCTATGGTGCAATCGGCTTTGTCGATGATTATCGTAAGGTCGTGCGTAAGAACACTGACGGTCTGATTGCTCGTTGGAAGTACTTTTGGCAATCATTAATTGCGTTTGTAGTGGCGTTTGCGTTGTACGCTTACGGCAAAGACACTGCCGCAACTCAACTTGTCGTGCCGTTCTTTAAAGACATCATGCCGCAACTTGGTTTGATGTACATTATCCTGACTTACTTTGTAATCGTGGGTACCAGTAATGCGGTAAACCTAACCGATGGTCTAGATGGTTTGGCTATCATGCCAACGGTTCTCGTTGCGGCTGGTTTTGCGGTGATTGCATGGGCGACGGGTAACGTTAACTTCTCTGAATACCTTCACATTCCTTACCTACCGCACGCTTCTGAATTGGTTGTGGTATGTACGGCAATTGTTGGTGCAGGTCTTGGTTTCTTGTGGTTTAACACTTACCCAGCACAAGTTTTCATGGGCGATGTGGGCTCACTAGCACTAGGCGGTGCGCTTGGCACAATCGCAGTATTGGTTCGTCAAGAGCTAGTACTCGTGATCATGGGCGGTGTATTTGTAATGGAGACACTATCGGTAATTCTACAGGTAGGTTCTTACAAACTGCGCGGCCAGCGTATTTTCCGCATGGCACCGATTCACCACCACTACGAATTAAAAGGTTGGCCGGAACCTCGCGTAATCGTGCGCTTCTGGATTATTTCTATGGTTCTTGTTCTTATTGGTCTAGCGACACTGAAAGTGCGTTAATCGCACTTTCCAAGAACAAGACAAATTGCGTGATCAAATATGGAACGTTGGCAAAACATACATAAGGTCGTCGTTGTAGGGCTCGGTATTACCGGGCTCTCTGTCGTTAAACACCTTGCAAAAAATCAGCCGCAACTGGCGGTTAAAGTCATCGATACGCGTGCGAATCCACCGGGTGCGGAGCGTTTACCTGAGCAGGTAGAGCTGCACAGCGGGAGTTGGAATACACAGTGGTTGGCAGATGCTGACTTAGTGGTGACTAACCCGGGTATTGCCTTAGCGACACCAGAGATACAAGCGGTTCTTGCGAAAGGAACGCCAGTTGTTGGTGATATCGAACTCTTCGCGTGGGCAGTCGATAAGCCAGTTATTGCGATTACCGGTTCTAATGGTAAAAGCACAGTTACTGACTTAACGGGTGTAATGGCGAAGGCTGCAGGCTTAACAGTGGGTGTTGGTGGCAATATCGGTGTTCCTGCTCTCGATTTGCTAGAGCAAGATGCAGACTTGTATGTGCTTGAGTTGTCCAGTTTCCAGCTAGAAACCACTTCAAGCCTGAAGCTTAAAGCGGCGGCGTTTCTGAACCTTTCCGAAGATCACATGGATCGCTATGAGGGCATGTCGGACTACCGACAAGCTAAACTGCGCATTTTTGATAACGCGGAGCTGGCAGTAGTTAACCGTGATGATCAAGAAACCTTCCCTGATACTGAAACACCGTTGGTGACGTTCGGAAGTGATGAGCAAGCTTACGGCCTTGAAGCAGATGGTAACCGTACTTGGTTGCTTGATCATGGTCAGCGTGTGATTGCCAGTGATGAATTAAAGCTGGTTGGTAAGCACAATCTAGCTAACGCGCTTGTGGTACTTGCTCTGCTTAAAGCGGCGGATGTGGACTATCACAAATCATTGAATGCACTGAAAACTTACACGGGTTTGACACATCGATGCCAAGTGGTTGCGGATAATCGTGGCGTAAAATGGGTGAATGACTCTAAAGCGACCAATATTGCGAGCACTATGGCTGCACTCTCTGGTTTAGAGTCGACAGGCAAGCTGTACTTGCTTGTTGGTGGTGTTGGCAAAGGCGCTGACTTCACTCCACTAAAACCGATCTTCGCAACACTGAACCTACAACTTTGCTGCTTTGGCGCGGATGGCGATGAATTTATGCCACTGCATGAATCAGCAACTCGTTTCGACACCATGGAAGATGTGATTCAACAGATATCTTCGCAGTTAAAAACGGGCGATATGGTGATGCTGTCTCCGGCATGTGCTAGCTTTGATCAATTCGACAACTTTATGGCAAGAGGTGACGCATTCGCAGCTCTTGCTGAGAAATACGCATAATTAAAGGTCACACACTTCGTGGGTTTAGGTAACGTTAAACGCAGCATTGGCACTTGGCTTAAGCATCCTGCACCAGAGGCGCTCTTTGATCGTCAACTTGTCTGGATTGCGCTGGGTTTGATGTTAACTGGCTTGGTGATGGTGACATCAGCATCATTTCCTATCAGCTCACGTTTGACGGATCAGCCGTTTCACTTCATGTTCCGTCATGCCACCTTCCTAGTTCTCGCGATTGGTGTTTCTTCCGTTATTCTCCAAGTGCCTTTGCAGGAGTGGTTCAAGAAGAGCTACTACCTATTGTGGCTTGCTTTTGGCTTGCTCATCATCGTATTAGTCGCTGGTAAGTCGGTGAACGGTGCCTCACGTTGGATCCCGCTGGGGCTGTTCAACTTGCAGCCTGCCGAAGTCGCCAAGCTCTCGCTATTTGTCTTCATGTCCGGTTATCTGGTGCGTAAGCAAGACGAAGTTCGCCAAACTTTCTTTGGCGGTTTCATGAAGCCGATTATGGTGTTTGCCTTCTTCGCGGTCTTGCTGCTTGGTCAGCCCGACTTAGGTACTGTGGTCGTAATGCTGGTGACCTTGTTTGGCATGTTGTTCATTGCCGGCGCTAAACTGACGCAATTCTTAGCTCTGATGATTGCCGGTATCGGTGCCGTAGTTGGCCTCATCTTGGTCGAGCCATATCGTATTCGCCGTGTCACGTCATTCTTAGACCCCTGGGAAGACCCATTCGGCAGCGGTTATCAGCTCACTCAGTCACTCATGGCGTTTGGTCGTGGTGAATGGTTTGGTCAAGGTCTCGGTAACTCAATTCAAAAACTCGAATACCTACCAGAAGCACACACTGACTTCGTTTTTGCGGTGTTAGCAGAGGAGCTTGGCTTTGTCGGCGTAGTATTGGTGTTGATGCTGATCTTCAGCTTGGTACTTAAAGCCGTTTATATCGGCAAGCGCGCTTTTGATGAAGGCGAAATGTTTGGTGGTTACCTCGCATTTGGTATCGGTATTTGGTTTGCTTTTCAGACTTTGGTTAACGTCGGCGCGGCTGCCGGTATCGTTCCGACCAAAGGTCTTACTCTACCGCTGATCAGTTACGGTGGTTCGAGTCTTATTATCATGTCCGTGGCAGTATCTATCTTGCTGCGAATCGATCACGAATGCCGCTTGAAGCGCGGCCAGAAAGAATCAGAACAACAAGTCGATGAAGAAAAATAAACGTTTGATGGTGATGGCTGGTGGTACTGGCGGTCACGTGTTCCCGGGTCTTGCGGTAGCGAAGCAGCTACAAGAACAAGGTTGGGAGATTCGTTGGTTAGGCACCGCGGATAGAATGGAAGCCGATCTAGTGCCAAAACATGGCATTGAAATCGACTTTATCAAAGTAAAAGGTCTACGAGGTCAAGGCGTTAAGCGTCTTCTTGCTGCACCATTTCAAATTATCAATGCCATCATGCAAGCTCGAACTCACATGAAACGCTGGCAGCCAGACGCAGTGCTTGGCATGGGCGGCTATGTTAGCGGTCCTGGTGGTATTGCCGCTTGGATGAGTGGTATTCCTGTAGTGCTGCACGAGCAGAATGCAGTCGCAGGCCTGACGAACCAATGGTTATCGAAAATCGCGAAGAAGGTATTTCAAGCTTTCCCTGGTGCGTTTCCAAATGCTGAAGTGGTTGGCAACCCGGTTCGTGAGGATGTGACTCAATTAGCAGCGCCAACTGAGCGCATGCAAGAACGTCAAGGTCCAATTCGTATTTTGGTGATGGGCGGCAGCCAAGGCGCACGCATTCTTAACCAAACTCTGCCAGAAGTGATGGCAAAATTGGGCGATGATTACAGTATTCGTCATCAAGCGGGCAAAGGCTCCGCTGAAGAGGTGAACGCAGCATACCAAGCGAATGGTGTTGCGAATGCAGACGTTACAGAGTTCATTGACGACGTTGCAGAAGCGTATGCATGGGCTGACCTTTTAGTTTGTCGTTCAGGAGCGTTAACCGTTTCGGAAGTCTCGGCGGCAGGCGTGGGGGCTATTTTTGTTCCGTTTATGCATAAAGACCGTCAGCAAGCACTGAATGCAGACCACTTAGTGGATTGCGGTGCGGCGAAAATGATTGAACAACCAGATTTAACCGTTGAGTCATTGACTCAGCAGATCCAACAATTGGATCGACAAGCTTTACTTACAATGGCTGAGCAAGCGCGTGGCGCTGCAAAATTGAATGCTGACCGAGTTGTCGCACAGGCCATTGTCGCTTTGACCGAAAAGCGTTAACCGAATTATTGAGAATAGAATTGATGACAATCCAACATACACAAGACTTAGCTCAGATTCGCGCAATGGTGCCAGAGATGCGCCGCGTGAAATCCATCCACTTCATCGGTATTGGTGGTGCGGGCATGAGCGGCATTGCAGAAGTGCTGTTGAACGAAGGCTACCAAATCACAGGTTCTGATCTATCAGAGAACCCAGTGACTGAGCGTTTAGTATCAAAGGGTGCGACCGTATTTATCGGCCACCAAGCGAGCAATGTAGAAAAAGCCAGTGTTGTTGTGGTTTCAACCGCGATTAACGAAGAAAACCCAGAAGTGATGGCAGCGCGTGAGTTGCGTATTCCTATTGTACGTCGCGCAGAGATGTTGGCTGAATTGATGCGATTCCGTCACGGTATTGCTGTTGCGGGTACGCACGGCAAAACAACGACCACGGCGCTTGTGACGCAAATCTATTCTGAAGCGGGCTTGGATCCAACTTTTGTTAACGGTGGTTTGGTTAAGAGCGCGGGTACGAACGCACGCTTAGGCTCTAGCCGAATCTTGATTGCTGAAGCAGACGAAAGTGACGCTTCATTCTTGCATTTGCAACCTATGGTGAGCATCGTAACGAACATCGAAGCGGACCACATGGATACATACGGTGGTGACTTCGAAACCTTGAAGCAAACCTTCATTGACTTCCTTCACAACCTACCGTTTTACGGCCAAGCAATTGTATGTATCGACGATCCTGTGATTCGTGAATTGATTCCTCGAATTAGCCGTCAAGTGATCACTTATGGTTTCTCTGAAGATGCGGATGTTCGTATCGAGGATTATCACCAAGAAGGTCAGCAAGGCAAATTCACCGTTGTACGCGAAGGTCGTGCGAATCTTGATATCACACTAAATATTCCTGGCCGTCATAATGCCTTGAACGCATCAGCAGCAATTGCGGTAGCCACAGAAGATGACATTAGCGATGAAGCGATTTTAAAAGCAATGGCAGGTACTCAAGGTACTGGTCGTCGTTTTGACCATTTGGGTGAGTTTGATACGGGCAACGGCCATGCCATGCTTGTCGATGATTATGGTCACCACCCAACAGAAGTGGACGTAACGATCCATGCCGCGCGAAGTGGTTGGCAAGATAAGCGCTTAGTGATGATTTTCCAACCGCACCGTTACAGCCGAACTCGTGATTTATACGATGATTTTGCAAACGTACTTGAACAAGTTGATGTGCTGATCATGTTGGATGTATACGCCGCAGGTGAAAAGCCAATATCAGGTGCAGATGGTCGAGCATTGTGCCGTACCATTCGCAGTCGTGGGAAGGTAGATCCAATTTTTGTCCCAGAAATCGAGCAATTACCTTCAGTTTTGGCTAACGTTATACAAGACGGCGACCTGATTTTGACTCAAGGCGCGGGTGATGTTGGTAAAGTGGCGAAGCAATTAGCAGCACTTGAATTGAACATTAGCAAGATGCTCGGTTAGCGACCAAGGTTGACGCAAGGTACAGAGAAAGACCTAGATCTCGATTTTGCGTCAAGAACGTTGTGATTTATCGCTATCAGTGTTTGATAGTTTACAAGAGCTCAGTATAATCCCAAGGTTAAAGTCAATGCTTTTGCCAATGTGTGCTAACACGGTGAAAAGTACAGGACAAAAGTCAGGAAACGAAGACGTTGTTGAATATTGCACTTAATGAAGAGCGACTTAACACGGACAATAACCGTGGTCGCCAAGATAAAATCTTAGGTGCGCTATTTTTCGTTGTTGTGGTGACCTTAATTAGTTCTGTTTTGTACTCAGCGATCAGTTGGATGTGGGATGACCAAAGGTTACCTCTCTCCAAAATAGTACTTCAGGGAAAACTGGAGTATGTCACTGCAGACGATGTTCAAGCTGCGTTTAGCCAGATTGATCATATTGGCACCTTCATGTCACAAGACATTGATGTGTTGCAACATAGTGTTGAAGCCATTCCTTGGGTTGCGCATGCCGCGATCCGCAAACAATGGCCTGACACAGTAAAAGTATTTTTGACAGAACATCGCCCAGTCGCCATCTGGAATGGCAACGAGTTATTAGATAATAATGGCTTGGTATTTGGAGGCGATGTCGGCCTGCTAAAGGAAGAGAAAGTTAAGTTATATGGACCCAATGAAACCGGGCCGGAAGTCTTGCAAACCTATCGCGAACTCCGACCTAAGTTCCAAACACTGGGTCTTGCTATATCGTCTCTTGTATTAAACGAGCGACGAGCTTGGCAAATCATCCTTGATAACGGTATTCGACTAGAGCTCGGTAAAGAGTCTCTGGATGAGCGAATAGAGCGTTTCTTCTTGCTCTACAACAAGCTTGGCAGTGACACACAAAGAATCAGTTATATCGATCTTAGGTACGATACGGGAGCCGCGGTTGGTTGGTTTCCTGAACATGAGTTAGAACAAGAGAGTACGAATGACTAAGGCCGCTGATGACAACATTATTGTTGGTCTTGATATAGGCACTGCAACCGTATCAGCTCTAGTGGGTGAGATTCTACCGGATGGCCAAATAAATATTATTGGTTCGGGTAGTAGCCCTTCACGTGGCATGGATAAAGGCGGCGTGAATGATTTGGAGTCGGTTGTAAAATCAGTACAACGCGCAATTGATCAAGCTGAGTTAATGGCGGAATGCCAAATCAGTCGAGTATTTATTTCGTTGTCTGGTAAGCATATCGCAAGCCGAATTGAAAAAGGCATGGGCACTATATCGGACGAGGAAGTTTCTCAAGAAGATATGGATCGCGCTATCCATACCGCAAAATCGATTAAAATCGGTGATGAACAACGAATC
Source organism: Vibrio sp. B181a (assembly GCF_030248375.1). Classification (NCBI taxonomy): domain Bacteria; kingdom Pseudomonadati; phylum Pseudomonadota; class Gammaproteobacteria; order Vibrionales; family Vibrionaceae; genus Vibrio; species Vibrio sp. B181a. The sequence continues at coordinate 14,301 of NZ_JAHGAD010000025.1, forward strand.
CTTCACGTGATTCCGCAAGAGTTCACCATCGACTACCAAGAGGGTATCAAAAATCCGCTTGGTTTATCTGGAGTGAGAATGGAAGTGAGTGTCCATTTGATCTCATGCCATAATGATATGGCACGCAATATTATTAAGGCGGTAGAACGCTGCGGCCTTAAAGTAGAGCAACTTGTTTTTTCTGGGCTTGCTGCGAGTAACGCGGTAATTACCGAGGATGAAAGAGAGCTTGGGGTTTGTGTGGTCGATATTGGCGCTGGCACGATGGATGTTTCTATCTGGACTGGTGGTGCGTTACGTCACACAGAGGTGTTTTCTTACGCAGGAAATGCTGTAACTAGCGATATTGCCTTTGCTTTTGGTACGCCTGTGAGCGATGCTGAAGAAATAAAGGTCAAATATGGTTGCGCCTTGAGTGAACTGGTCAGTAAGGATGACACGGTTAACGTTCCAAGCGTAGGTGGTCGACCTTCACGTAGTCTGCAGCGTCAGACTTTGTCAGAAGTGATTGAACCACGCTACTCTGAGCTTATGGGACTGGTTAACCAAACTATCGACTCTGTACAAGCGAAATTGCGCGAAGAGGGCATTAAGCACCATCTCGCCGCGGGTGTAGTTCTTACCGGCGGTGCAGCGCAAATCGAGGGAGTGGTAGAATGTGCGGAACGCGTATTCCGCAACCAAGTAAGGGTCGGCAAACCGCTCGAAGTCAGCGGATTAACTGACTATGTAAAAGAGCCGTACCATTCTACGGCAGTTGGATTACTTCATTACGCAAGAGACATGCAGTCTAGCGACGATAGCGATTATAATGAACCTAAGCGCTCATCTGTTACTGGCTTTTTCGGTAAATTGCGTAATTGGATACAAAAAGAGTTTTAACCTGAGTTGCAGGATAAACGGAGACAACACATGTTTGAACCGATGATGGAAATGTCTGACGATGCAGTAATCAAGGTCGTTGGGGTTGGTGGCGGCGGTGGTAACGCTGTTGAACACATGGTGCGTGAATCCATCGAAGGTGTGGAATTCATCAGCGTCAACACTGATGCGCAAGCACTTCGTAAGACAAGCGTTGGCAATGTCATTCAGATTGGTGGTGATATCACTAAAGGTCTGGGTGCAGGTGCGAATCCACAGGTTGGCCGTGAGGCAGCTCTCGAAGACAGAGATAGACTTAAAGATTCCCTAACTGGTGCCGATATGGTGTTTATCGCAGCTGGTATGGGCGGTGGTACAGGTACTGGTGCAGCACCTGTTATCGCTGAAGTAGCAAAAGAGCTGGGTATTCTTACCGTTGCGGTAGTAACAAAACCGTTCAGCTTTGAAGGCAAAAAGCGTTTGGCATTTGCAGAGCAAGGTATCGATGAGCTTTCTAAGCACGTTGACTCTTTGATCACGATTCCAAACGAAAAGTTACTTAAAGTACTTGGCCGTGGTGTAACGCTGCTAGAAGCGTTTGCAAGCGCGAACGACGTTCTTAAGAACGCAGTTCAAGGTATTGCAGAGCTAATCACTCGTCCTGGCATGATCAACGTCGACTTTGCAGACGTACGCACTGTGATGTCTGAAATGGGTCACGCAATGATGGGTAGCGGCATCGCGAAAGGCGAAGATCGTGCAGAAGAAGCAGCAGAGATGGCTATCTCTAGCCCACTTCTAGAAGACATCGATCTAGCGGGTGCTCGTGGTGTTCTTGTTAACATCACTGCTGGTCTGGACATGCGTCTTGATGAGTTTGAGACAGTAGGTAACACAGTGAAAGCATTTGCTTCGGACAATGCGACAGTGGTTATCGGTACTTCTCTAGACCCAGATATGACGGACGAAATCCGCGTAACAGTTGTTGCGACAGGTATCGGCAACGAGAAAAAACCAGACATTACGCTAGTTGCTGGTGGCAAAGCGAAAGTAGCTCCGACGGCTGCACCGCAAGCTCAACCACAACAGCAAGCTGTAGCGCCACAAGCTGAAGAGAAACCGGCACAAACTTTGCAGACTACTCCAGTGCAAGAGAAGCCACAGGTAACTCCTCAGCCGACAAACACAGTTTCTTCTTCTCCAGCTTCATCTGCGGGCCAAAGCTCAGCAGCACCAAAGCAAGAGAAAGAAAGCGGTTATTTAGATATTCCGGCATTTTTGCGTCGTCAGGCTGATTAATCTTTAACCCGTAAATTTGACATAGCTCAAAATTATGGTAGCATTCACGGTCGACGTTACAGACGGCCGTGTTTTGTAGCATATTTTAGAGAGGCAAGCAGATGATCAGACAACGTACTCTGAAAGAAATAGTGAAAACAACTGGTGTGGGTCTCCACTCTGGTCGTAAAGTCACACTTACTCTGCGCCCAGCTGCTGCTAATACAGGTATCATTTACCGTCGTACAGATGTAAACCCACCTGTAGATTTTCCAGCTGATCCAGCGTCTGTTCGTGACACTATGCTATGTACAGCACTAGTGAACGATGAAGGCGTGCGTATTTCAACTGTTGAACACTTGAACGCGGCACTTGCTGGTATGGGCATCGACAACATTATTGTTGAAGTTGACGCACCTGAAATTCCAATCATGGATGGTAGCGCTAGCCCATTCGTATACTTGCTACAACAAGCAGGTATCGAAACGCAAAATGCGCCTAAGCGTTTTATCCGTATTAAGAAACCAGTTCGTTTTGAAGATGGCGATAAGTGGGCAGAGTTTGTTCCATTTAACGGCTTCCGTATGGACTTCGAAATTGAATTCAACCACCCTGCGATCGAATCAGACGAGCAACGTCTTCTGTTTGATTTCTCATCTCAAGGCTTCGTTCGCGAGATTTCTCGTGCACGTACATTTGGTTTCATGCGTGATATCGAATATCTACAATCTCAGAACCTAGTTCTTGGTGGTAGCTTTGATAACGCAATCGTACTGGATGATTACCGCATTCTTAACGAAGAAGGCCTACGCTTTGATAACGAGTTTGTTACTCACAAAGTATTGGATGCGATTGGTGACCTTTACATGTGTGGTCACGCAATTATCGGTGAATTCCGTGCGTTCAAATCAGGTCATGGCCTAAACAACCAACTTCTACGTGCAGTTCTTGCTGATCAAGAAGCATGGGAATGGACAACATTCGAAGAAGAAGAAGGTTCGCCAGTTGCATTTGCACAACCAAATATGGTTCTAGCGTAAAATACGCAAACGCAAACAAATTAAAAAAGCCAGGCAATGCCTGGCTTTTTAGTATCTGAAGTTTCGTTGCTATTTTTCGCTTTTCTTCTCTGCCATATCGGCAAGGCGCTTCAAGCGTTCTTGGATCTTCGGTGGCGCCATATCAGCAATGATCAACAGCGAGTTTGCCGCGGATTCGGTTAATGGTGGACGCTTTGGTTTGTTCTCTTGTTCGAACCGATTACGGTAAAGGGAAGGGTTGATTCTTACCTCCACACTCATTAATTTTGCGTAGCCCTGGGTTCTCAGTTTATTGAGGATCATTAGGCGATCGTAATCGATCTTCATTTTGATCGCAGCACTCGATACATCAATTAATAAATGACCGTTGCGAACGTTCGCCACACGGCAATGATCGGCCGTTCCTTTTGGCAAGATCTCCTGCAATGCCTGATTCAGCTGCAAGATTTCCCCTGCATGCTCTTGAATCTGCTTAAACTGAGATTCAGCAATAAGGTCGTCTGTTGAGGTAGGGCGATGATCACGCATAGGTAAAATCTAATTTTGTTGAGATATGGGTATTCTAGAGCAGCTTTCTGCTTAGGTATAGTTTACATTATGGCCTTTATCTTCAACTTCACCAGACGATTTGGGTTTAGCAAGTAAAAGCGGATTGTTTTGAAAATGCTGACTTTACGCCGTGAGGCTTGTGTAATACTGGCTAATCCGCCATCAGTTTGTCTAAAAACTTACGAGTGCTTCAAACAAATACGTCTATTTATGGTTGTATCGATGAAAAATCCTTACACTAAGCCACATTGATTCAAAATTTAGCCTTGAAATATGGATGTTTGAACTCAATATCTTTGATAAATGATTTATCTCAGTATTCTTAGTTCCAAACTGGCAGAGACTGAAGGCATTACGAGTAGATCGGGAACGGTCTGATTAAAGAGAGATCCACGAAAAATGATAACTAAGCTACTGACAAAAGTAATTGGCAGTCGCAACGACCGAACACTGCGCCGCCTTAGAAAAATTGTAAAAGAGATTAATAACTACGAACCAACGTTCGAAGCACTTTCTGATGAAGAGCTAAAAGCGAAGACAGTTGAGTTCCGTGAGCGCCTAGAGCAAGGCGAAACTCTTGATAAGCTACTTCCAGAAGCTTTTGCTACGGTTCGTGAAGCATCTAAACGTGTTTACGGCATGCGTCACTTCGACGTTCAGCTTATCGGTGGTATGGTACTGAACGGCGGTCAAATTGCGGAAATGCGTACTGGTGAAGGTAAAACTTTAACTGCAACCCTTCCTGCTTACCTAAACGCACTTCCAGGTAAAGGTGTACACGTAGTCACAGTGAACGACTACCTAGCGACACGTGATGCTGAGACTAACCGTCCACTATTTGAATTCTTAGGTATGACTGTTGGCGTAAACGTGCCAAACATGCCTCCTCAAGCGAAGAAAGAAGCTTACCAAGCTGACATCCTATACGGTACAAACAACGAATTTGGTTTTGACTACCTACGTGACAACATGGCTTTCCGCAATGAAGACCGTGTTCAACGTGAGCGTTTCTTCGCTGTAGTCGATGAGGTGGACTCAATCCTTATCGATGAAGCTCGTACTCCTTTGATCATCTCTGGTCCAGCAGAAGACAGCTCTGATCTATACACTCGTATCAACCTGCTTATTCCACAGCTTCAAAAGCAAGATAAAGAAGATTCTGAAGAATACCGCGGTGACGGTCACTACACAGTAGATGAGAAATCTAAACAGGTTCACCTAACAGAAACGGGCCAAGAATTCGTTGAAGAATTGATGGTGAAAAACGGTCTGATGGAAGAGGGTGATACGCTTTACTCTCCAACGAACATCAGCCTACTGCACCACGTAAACGCAGCGCTTCGTGCACACGTGTTGTTCGAACGCAACGTAGATTACATCGTTAACGAAGACGGTGAAGTTGTAATCGTTGATGAGCACACGGGTCGTACAATGCCGGGTCGTCGTTGGTCTGAAGGTCTTCACCAAGCGGTTGAAGCAAAAGAAGGCGTTAAGATTCAAAACGAAAACCAAACGCTGGCTTCGATTACTTTCCAGAACTACTTCCGTCTATACGAAAAACTGTCAGGCATGACAGGTACAGCGGATACAGAAGCATTCGAATTCCAATCGATTTACGGTCTTGAAACGGTTGTTATCCCAACTAACAAGCCAATGATCCGTAACGATATGCCAGACGTGGTTTACCGTACTGAAGCAGAGAAGTTTGCTGCAATCATCGAAGACATCAAAGAGCGCGTAGAGAAAGGTCAACCATCTCTAGTAGGTACGGTTTCTATCGAGAAATCAGAACTGCTATCTAACGCACTTAAGAAAGCGAAGATTAAGCACAACGTACTGAACGCGAAATTCCACGAACGTGAAGCTGAGATTGTTGCAGAAGCTGGTACACCTGGTGCAGTAACTATCGCAACGAACATGGCAGGTCGTGGTACCGATATCGTGTTGGGTGGTAGCTGGCAAGCGAAAGTGGAAGCACTGCAAGATCCGACTAAAGAACAGATCGACGCGATTAAAGCTGAGTGGAAACAAGTTCACGATCAAGTACTAGAGTCTGGTGGTCTACACATCATCGGTACTGAGCGTCACGAATCTCGTCGTATCGATAACCAGCTACGTGGTCGTTCTGGTCGTCAAGGTGATGCGGGTTCATCTCGTTTCTACCTATCGATGGAAGATTCACTGCTGCGTATCTTCACTTCAGACCGTATGGCTAGCCTTATCCAAAGTGGTATGGAAGAAGGTGAAGCGATCGAGTCTAAAATGCTGTCTCGTTCAATTGAAAAAGCACAGCGTAAAGTGGAAGGCCGTAACTTCGATATCCGTAAACAGCTTCTTGAATACGATGACGTGGCGAACGATCAACGTAAAGTGGTTTACGAATTGCGTGATGAGCTAATGAGCGTTGACGACATTAGCGATATGATCGAACAAAACCGTGAAGATGTAATCACTGCGATCATCGACGAATACATTCCACCACAATCTCTAGAAGACATGTGGGATGTGGAAGGTCTACAAGAGCGCTTGAAGGCAGACTTCGATCTAGACGCGCCAATCAAGCAATGGCTTGAAGAAGACGACAAGCTATACGAAGAAGCGCTACGTGAGAAGATCACTAACCTAGCGGTTGAAGTTTACAAAGCGAAAGAAGAAGTGGTTGGCGCACAAGTGCTACGTAACTTCGAAAAATCAGTAATGCTTCAAACGCTAGATACGCTATGGAAAGAGCACCTAGCGGCGATGGATCACCTACGTCAAGGTATTCACCTACGTGGTTACGCGCAGAAGAACCCGAAACAAGAGTACAAGCGTGAGTCGTTTGAACTGTTTGAAGGTCTACTAGAAGCGCTGAAAACAGACGTGATTACTGTTCTATCTCGTGTTCGTGTTCAACAGCAAGAAGAAGTTGAACGTATGGAAGAGCAACGTCGCGCGCAAGCTGAAGAAGCAGCTCGTCGTGCACAAGCTCAACACGCGGCAGCACAAAATCCATTGTCTGAAGGCGAAGAGTCTGAAGAAGGCGCTCACCAACCAATGGTTCGTGAAGAACGCAAAGTGGGCCGTAATGAGCCTTGTCCATGTGGCAGCGGCAAAAAGTACAAACAGTGCCACGGTAAAATCGACTAATACAGTCTGAAAACATAAATAAAGAGTCGCTTAGGCGGCTCTTTTTGTATTGATAGATCTAGGAACGAATCTAATGAAAAGAATTCACATTGTTGCGGCGATCATCTTTAACCAAGACAAATCGCAAATCTTCATCACCAAGCGTCCAAGCGACAAGCACAAGGGCGGTTTTTGGGAGTTCCCTGGTGGTAAAGTTGAACAAGGCGAAACGGTTGAACAAGCGATGGTTCGTGAGCTTGAGGAAGAGATTGGCATTACGGTGACTGAGCAAGCTTTGTTTGAACACTTGGAATACGATTATCCTGATAAGTCCCTGAAGTTTGATTTTATGACAGTATCTCAATTCGATAACCAACCTTATGGTCGCGAAGGCCAAGAAGGTTGTTGGGTGGATATTGCAGCATTGCCTGATTACGCCTTCCCTGAAGCGAATGTGCCGATCCTTGAAAGAGTGGTAAAAGAGTTTTCCTAACTCACCGCGAACTATCTTGTGGTTAACACAGGATATTGTTAGTTTAAAAAGATATCGCGAAACGAAAGAGGACGAGGCAAACCTCGTTTATCCAGAGAAGGAGAGAAAGCGCAATGGTTCGTATTGCAATCGCAGGAGCTGCTGGCCGTATGGGTCGCAACCTAGTTAAAGCATCACACCTCAATCCAGAAGCATCCGTTACTGCAGGTTCTGAGCGTCCAGAATCTTCATTAGTTGGCGTCGATGTGGGTGAACTGTGTGGTGAAGGTAAATTTGATGTCTTTCTGACGGATGATTTAACAAAAGAAGTCGACAACTTTGATGTAGTGATCGATTTTACTGCTCCAGTGAGCACGCTAGCGAATCTAGAACTGTGTAAGCAATATGGTAAGAGCATTATTATTGGTACTACGGGCTTTAGTGAAGAAGAACGTGAACTGATTGATGAAGCCGCTAAGCAAGTACCTGTTGTCATGGCTCCTAACTACTCTGTTGGTGTGAACCTAGTCTTTAAGCTTCTTGAGAAAGCAGCCAAAGTCATGGGCGACTACTGTGATGTTGAGATTGTTGAAGCGCATCACCGCCATAAAGTGGATGCCCCTTCAGGTACAGCGATTGGTATGGGTGAAGCAATTGCTGGTGCAATGGGCAACAAACTGAGTGATGTGGCGGTGTACGCGCGTGAAGGCATTACTGGTGAGCGCACCAAAGATGAGATTGGTTTTGCCACTATTCGCGCTGGTGATATCGTTGGTGATCATACTGCAATGTTTGCTGATATTGGTGAGCGTGTTGAGATCACGCACAAAGCGACCGATCGTATGACCTTTGCTAATGGTGCCGTTAAGGCCGCTGTTTGGTTACATTCTAAACCAGCGGGTTTTTATACCATGACCGATGTCCTCGGGTTGAATGAGCTTTAAGTACATAATTATTCGCCGGCGTAAGCCGGCTTTTTTGTATTTGAAGAAAATTATGTAAATGAAATGAGTACGTGCGATGCACGTGTTATCGATAGTTTGGTTGGTTTTTTGGGTGGTTTGGCTATTTATTTGTGTGTAAAGCTTAAAAGTGAGGGTTGTTTTTGCTGGATGAACGTTTGCGCAAAAAACTCGGAAAATTTTGTGATCTGTAATAAGTTCAAATTTGTAAAATTCACAAAAAAGTCATGGTAACTGATGTGTAGGTAAGTAAAACTTACTTTTTTAGGGCTTTTTCTGTTGAAATGCCCTTACTCGCTAGAAAGTACTAATTTATTTTTCAATGTGTGTTGACAGTTTCCAAGTCCGTCTTTAGAATACCGCCAATTTGTCAAAAATACCTGTTTATGTAAATAATCAAGGTAAAGGAAGGCAAATTTGCAGCTTAATTTATTTTTTATGCATTTTTATTCTGGAGGTTGTCTTGGGTAAATTAGCACTGTTAGTCCTAGAAGATGGGACAGTGTTCCGCGGTGTTTCCATTGGAGCAGATGGTATTTCCGTTGGTGAAGTTGTTTTTAATACCTCGATGACGGGGTACCAAGAAATTCTCACTGATCCTTCCTATTCTCAACAAATCGTTACTCTTACTTATCCTCACATAGGCAATACCGGAACCAATTCCGAAGACGAAGAATCTTCTTCAATCCACGCACAAGGCCTTGTGATTCGCGATCTCCCTCTTATCGCTTCTAACTTCCGTAATGAACAATCCCTTTCTGATTACCTCAAGTCGCAAAACATCGTCGGCATTGCAGACATCGACACGCGTAAGCTAACTCGTATCCTGCGTGAAAAAGGTGCTCAAAACGGTTGTATCGTAGCTGGTAACAACCTAGACGAAGCTTTGGCACTAGCGAAAGCAAAAGAATTCCCTGGCTTGAAAGGAATGGATCTTGCGAAAGAGGTTACAACAAAAGAAGCGTATCAATGGAAACAAGGTTCGTGGACGCTTGAGGGTGGACTTCCAGAAGCGAAAGACGACAGCGAATTGCCATATCACGTTGTTGCCTACGACTTCGGCGCAAAACGCAACATCCTGCGCATGTTGGTTGACCGAGGCTGCCGCCTAACGGTTGTTCCTGCTGAAACTTCAGCAGAAGAAGTTCTGGCTCTAAACCCAGATGGCGTTTTCCTATCAAACGGCCCTGGAGACCCAGAACCATGTACTTACGCGATTGAAGCGACAAAAGTATTCCTAGAAAAAGGCCTTCCAATCTTTGGTATCTGTCTAGGCCACCAAATCCTTGCGCTAGCATCGGGTGCACAAACAGTGAAAATGAAGTTTGGTCACCACGGCGCAAACCACCCAGTAAAAGATTTGGAGCGTAATGTTGTGATGATTACGTCGCAGAACCACGGTTTTGCAGCAGACGAAGCAACACTACCTGAAAATCTACGTGCTACTCACGTATCGCTATTTGATGGCTCTCTACAAGGTATTCACCGCACAGACAAGCCAGCATTTAGCTTCCAAGGTCACCCTGAAGCGAGCCCAGGTCCACACGACGCGGCACCGCTATTTGACCACTTTATCGAACTAATCAAAAAACACAGCGCTTAATTCGGAGTAGTAGATAATGCCAAAACGTACTGACATTCAAAGTATTCTTATTCTTGGTGCTGGTCCGATTGTTATCGGTCAGGCATGTGAGTTTGACTACTCTGGCGCACAAGCGTGTAAAGCACTGCGTGAAGAGGGTTACCGAGTTATCCTAGTAAACTCTAACCCTGCAACCATCATGACTGACCCAGACATGGCGGATGCAACTTACATCGAGCCAATTCAATGGGAAGTGGTTCGCAACATCATCGCGAAAGAAAAGCCGGATGCAGTACTACCAACAATGGGTGGTCAAACTGCATTGAACTGTGCACTAGACCTAGAGAAGCACGGTGTTCTTGAAGAGTTCGGCGTTGAGATGATTGGTGCGACTGCTGACGCAATCGACAAAGCGGAAGACCGTTCTCGTTTCGATAAAGCGATGAAGTCTATCGGCCTTGAGTGTCCACGTGCAGATACTGCAAAAACGATGGAAGAAGCTTACGCTGTTCTCGATATGGTTGGCTTCCCATGTATTATCCGTCCATCATTTACTATGGGTGGTACTGGTGGCGGTATCGCATACAACAAGGAAGAGTTCGAAGAAATCTGTCGTCGTGGTTTGGACCTATCTCCAACCAACGAACTTCTTATCGATGAATCTCTTATCGGTTGGAAAGAGTACGAGATGGAAGTGGTTCGTGACAAAGCGGACAACTGTATCATCGTATGTGCGATTGAAAACTTTGACCCAATGGGCATCCACACGGGTGACTCAATCACGGTTGCACCAGCGCAAACACTAACAGACAAAGAATACCAGCTAATGCGTAACGCATCTCTAGCAGTACTGCGTGAGATTGGCGTTGAAACTGGTGGTTCTAACGTACAGTTTGGTATCAACCCGAAAGATGGCCGTATGGTTATCATCGAGATGAACCCACGTGTATCTCGCTCTTCTGCTCTAGCTTCAAAAGCAACAGGTTTCCCAATCGCTAAGATTGCAGCGAAACTAGCAGTTGGCTTTACGCTAGACGAGCTAATGAACGACATCACTGGCGGCGCTACGCCAGCATCATTCGAACCAACAATCGACTACGTAGTAACTAAGATTCCTCGTTTTAACTTCGAGAAATTTGCTGGTGCTAACGACCGTCTAACGACGCAAATGAAGTCTGTTGGTGAAGTTATGGCTATTGGCCGTAATCAGCAAGAATCTCTACAAAAAGCGCTTCGCGGCCTAGAAGTTGGCGCGACTGGCTTTGACGAAATGGTTGACCTAGATGCACCAGACGCACTGACGAAAATCCGTCATGAGCTGAAAGAAGCAGGCGCAGAGCGTATTTGGTACATCGCGGATGCATTCCGTGCGGGTATGTCAGTAGATGGCGTATTCAACCTAACGCAAATCGACCGTTGGTTCCTAGTTCAAATCGAAGACATCGTGAAGCTTGAGCAAGAGCTAAAAGCAAAAGGCTTCGCTGGTCTAAACAAAGAAGAACTTAACAAGCTGAAGCGCAAAGGCTTTGCTGATGCGCGTCTATCTAAGATTCTAGGTGTTGCGGAAAGCGAAATCCGCCGTCTACGTGACCAGTACTACATCCACCCAGTGTACAAGCGCGTTGATACGTGTGCGGCTGAGTTCTCTTCTGATACAGCTTACATGTACTCATCTTACGATGACGAGTGTGAAGCAAACCCAACAGACAAAGACAAGATCATGATTCTAGGCGGCGGTCCAAACCGTATCGGCCAAGGTATCGAATTTGACTACTGTTGTGTACACGCATCGCTAGCACTGCGAGAAGATGGCTACGAAACTATCATGGTTAACTGTAACCCTGAGACTGTTTCTACGGACTACGACACGTCTGACCGTCTGTACTTCGAACCAGTAACACTGGAAGACGTACTAGCAATCGCTCGTGTTGAGAAGCCAAAAGGCGTTATCGTTCAGTACGGTGGTCAAACACCACTTAAACTGGCTCGTGCACTTGAAGCGGCTGGCGTGCCAATCATCGGTACTAGCCCAGATGCAATCGACCGTGCAGAAGACCGTGAGCGTTTCCAAGTTGCTGTTGACCGTCTAGGTCTTCTACAGCCAGAAAACGCGACAGTAACGACGATGGAGCAAGCGGTAGAGAAATCTCGTGAAATCGGTTACCCACTGGTTGTACGTCCTTCTTACGTACTTGGTGGTCGTGCGATGGAAATCGTATACGATGAGCAAGACCTACGTCGCTACTTCAACGAAGCTGTGAGCGTATCAAACGAGTCTCCAGTACTACTAGATAGCTTCCTAGACGACGCAGTTGAAGTCGATATCGATGCTATCTGTGACGGTGAGCGTGTGGTTATCGGCGGTATCATGGAGCACATCGAACAAGCGGGTGTTCACTCAGGTGACTCAGCATGTTCTCTTCCTGCATACACGCTAAGCCAAGAAATCCAAGACGTAATGCGCGAGCAAGTTGAAAAGCTAGCGTTTGAGTTGGGTGTTCGTGGTCTGATGAACACGCAGTTTGCGGTTAAGAACAACCAAGTATACCTAATCGAGGTGAACCCTCGTGCAGCGCGTACAGTACCGTTTGTATCTAAAGCAACGGGTGCACCAATCGCTAAGATTGCTGCGCGTGTAATGGCGGGTCAATCGCTTGAAGCTCAAGGCTTTACGAAAGAAATCATCCCACCTTACTACTCAGTGAAAGAAGTTGTACTTCCATTCAACAAATTCCCTGGTGTAGACCCACTGTTAGGCCCAGAAATGCGATCTACTGGTGAGGTTATGGGTGTTGGTGCAACGTTTGCAGAAGCTTACGCGAAAGCAGAATTGGGTTGTGGCAACATTTACCCAGAAGGTGGTCGTGCACTATTGTCTGTTCGTGCAGGTGACAAAGAGCGTGTTGTGGACCTAGCGTCTAAGTTGACAAAACTTGGTTACCAGCTAGATGCAACACACGGTACAGCAGTGATTCTAGGCGAAGCGGGCATCAACCCACGTCTAGTAAACAAAGTACACGAAGGTCGCCCTCACATTCTTGACCGTATCAAGAACAACGAGTACACCTACATCGTAAACACGGCTGCTGGTCGTCAAGCGATTGAAGACTCTAAAGTTCTGCGTCGTGGTGCACTGGCTGAGAAAGTGAACTACACGACAACGCTAAACGCTGCATTCGCAACTTGTATGGCACACACGGCAGATGCGAAGAGCACAGTAACTTCGGTTCAAGAGCTACACGCAAAAGTGAAAGCTAGCCTAGAAGCGTAATAGATAAAAATCAGTAAGCCCGAAAAATAGGGCTTATATGACAACCTCATTGCCCGCTCATTTGAGCGGGCTTTTTTTTATTTAATTAAGCAACTTGTTCTACTTGTTGATATTTTGCATTTGTCTTCGATGCTCTCTACGGCTCTGAGCTAATTCATAGTAAAAGGTTATGAAGGATTTGTAGGAAGGTGTATTCATCAAATAAAGAGCAAGAATGGGGAGAGCAAGGGCTACCAACCACAATAGGTCTCCTAATTTTGCTTCTGAAACTCCAAAACATATCGCAATGAAAATCTGTATCGTGGCATTGAAAATATTGATTGGGTTTAAGAACTTTAAACCATGAATAATGATCATCCCAAATGGAATCGTTACCAAAAGTGCACCAATGCCCATCATTACTACCCAAAAGTAGAATGGACCGTAAGTGGTTGAAATATCGATTAGTTGATCCAGAAAGAAAGTATTTAATCCTCCCCCCATTGTTAAAAGCATTATTGCACTTAAAGCTGTAGCGATGCTTTTAGCGGACAGAATGAAGACTTCTTTTTCTCTACTATTCAATGGAAAACTCCTCGTACACACCCACTGCAATAGCACCGACGTTGCCGGAGGTTGCACTGCCCACGAAACTGATAGTTGCACCAATGGCATCTTTTAGTTGAAGTTGGATGGCATTACTGATCTCTTGTGAAGAGTATCTTCGTTTTACGCTTCCTGAACGTACTAGTTGTTTAAAGGCTTTTGCAGATAAGTTTGGAATGTTTTGCTTCGAAATTTCTTTCGTGAGCCTTGCTCGTTCGTGTCGATTCAAGCCTTTTAAGACTTCACTTAAGCTTTTTCCTGAGCTCTTCTGTAGATTATTTATAGTTTTTATTGTGGCTGTGCCAGAGGCTCCAACACCGACCAGAGATATGTAATCGAGGGCTTTAGATGTATTTTGATACCAAGCTTGCGAGTCCAGTTCATCTAGCTTTTCTGGAGCAAAACTCTCAGCTCCACTTCTGCCTATACCCACCATGCACTGAACGGTAGAGGCAGCTGCAGCACTGTATCCCAAATAAGTAACGGCAGCACTCGTACCTCCCGAAATTGGAATCGCGCCAACGCTACCAACTACCACAATCCAACCTAAAGCAGCTGAAGCACAGCTTAAGCTTGCTCCAATAAGCTCAGAAGCTAACTTAGACTCTCTATTCGAAGACTTCAGTTCTTTAGCGTAGCTATCAGCAGACATAGGAGACGTCGGCTCTTTTAAAATAATGTTGATAGGGTTGACGCGACAACTGGAGTTGAACTTTCGAAGAGAGATTATCGTTGAATCACCTGCGATATAAATAACCCCAGCCCCCGAAGTTTCAGGCCTAGAGTCTATGACTTTGAAGAGCTGTTTTAGATTTACGGTTTGTTCTATACGAGAGCGTAACTGTTGCTCTTTTATTGATGGGCGAATCCCTAAAGCATCCATTGTTTTCACTTTCTATGAGATTGAATTTACCAGATTAGGCCAGTGTTTTTCTTTCCCATCAAAAAATTGAAATGCTCTTGAGAGTCAATTCTATTGTAAATGTAATTGATACATTTAACGTATCATTTCTTAGAACCTTCTAATTGATGAAAATATGGAATAGGTTAGTGTCTTGAGTTTCCTTTTGTGCGTTTGCTGGGCAGTGCTATCGTTGCTTCATCTTGGTTACAAATATTTACAAGGGCGCACAAGTGGAAGTTACGTTCGAAATCTTAATTGCATTGTTTTTTGTCGCATCCGCTGCGGGATTTATTGATGCGATGGCGGGAGGTGGTGGCCTCTTGACGCTGCCTGCTTTGTTGGCCGCAGGCTTAAGTCCTACTCAGGCATTGGCGACCAACAAACTCCAAAGCTCGTTTGGAAGCTTTTCTGCTAGTTGGTACTTTGTGCGTAATGGCATTGTTAGCCTGAAAGAGATGCGCTTAGCGATTCTATGTACCTTTATTGGTTCTGCTATTGGCGCAGAGGCTGTGCAGTTTATCGATGCCGGTGTGCTCACTAGTCTTATCCCTGTCTTGCTGATCGCGATTTCACTCTATTTTTTGCTCTCTTCAACTTCGAAAGCCGCGGAAGGGGAGCCAAAGCTCTCTGAAGCGATGTTCGCTTTGTGCGTCGGTGGCGGCGTGGGCTTTTACGATGGCTTTTTTGGTCCTGGTACTGGCTCTATCTTTGCGCTTTGCTTTGTCGCACTGGGTCACTTCTCTTTGGTTGATGCGACCGCTCGTACTAAGATTCTCAACTTCACCTCAAATATCGCGGCTCTGCTGTTCTTTATTCTTGCTGGTTTGCCTGTGTGGGAAATCGGTCTGACCATGGCTGTGGGGGGCTTTATTGGTGCTCAGCTTGGTGCCAAAGTAGTGGTGACCAAAGGCCAAAAGTGGATTCGACCTTTGGTGATTACTATGTCTATGCTGATGGCCGCGAAACTTCTCTGGCAACAACATCACCAATGGTTTCTATCACTGTTTTAACTCTTGGTGACTGGTACACGTTTTGCCTAACGCAGATATGAATCGGTCGAATTAAAGATGTCAGTTGTTCGAACATAAAGCAGTTATGGTCAGGGATCTTTAACGCTCTAACGATCGATAACGGTATTAATGCTGGCGCTGCCCCTCCAAGTGCAAGTTGGGCTGCTGCAGTGTAGGCATCCATTTCCATCAATGGTTTGATGCCGATTTTCTCTAATGCAGGCAGTTGGTAGCTATTGGACGGGTTAGCTAAATCATTTGTGATGACTTTTTTCGGAAGTTCATTCAGTGGTTGATCACTAACGAGGAAAAAAGGTTCATCGCACAGATGAAAAGCCATCAAGCCGTGATGTGGTGGAAGCAAACCAGCGCAAAGCCCAATGGTCGCTTTACCGGATTGAACTCGCTCAACGATTCTAGGGCTGTGGTTGGTGGTTATAGTTAAGTACTGATCTTGCTTGAGGTAATCACCAATGGTTTTTCCAAGATAACCCGCAATAAGAGACTTTGAGCTATCGAGGGTGATTAATGATGTGTCCTCTAGCTCTTGCTGTTCATAAATAAGGCCACGTAACTCGTTAAAAGATGGGCCAATATTCTCGATCAAAGCCATGCCATCAGGTGTGAGTTTAATGGTTCTCCCTGACGGTTCTACTAGCTTCTTTCCCAGTTTTTTCTCTAGGTTCGCGATACGTTTACTCACCGCAGATTGGCTGATATACAGCAAACTCCCAGTGCGACTCATCGTTTTTGCTTTACTTAAAACTAATAGTGTTTCGATGCCTTCCAGTAACATGTCTATCCATGAATGTTGGGAATAATAGGCCTAATATAGCCAAGCTTGAGATGAGAAGCGACAGGTGATTTTACAAACAAAAAGAGCCGACGTTTCAGTCGGCTCTTGTGCGTAAATTGATTCGTATCGATCAACGATTGATAGCAAAGGTTGGCAGTGACAAGTGCCAGCGAATCGCACCAAGGCGAATAATCAAGGTTGAAATGACACCTGCGAGTAGGGCGACTGAATGGTCGTGCCCCATACTCAATGCCGTTGTATGGAAAATTCCGCCTATGATACATGCGGTCGCGTAGACTTCGCTTCGCAGCACCATGGGTACCTCACGAGCCAGCACATCACGGATAATGCCGCCACCGCAGCCAGTGATCACGCCCATGATCACCGCTACCATGCCAGAAGCATTGTAGGCGAGGGCTTTCTCGACACCGATACCGACGAATACCGCTAAACCAATTGCGTCACAGACAGGTAGAACCCACCAAGGCAAGCGCTTAGGGCGACGAATGAGAATCATCGTGAGCAAACAAGTGATGAAAATTACCCAAAGATAAGTGGTGTCAGTGATCCAGAAGACCGGGGTTGCGCCAAGCGCCATATCACGAATAGTGCCGCCGCCAATAGCTGTCACACTACCGAGTACGATCACACCGAAAGGATCCATCTTTAATCGGCCTGCGAGTAAAACGCCAGAAACCGCAAAGACAGCAGTACCGAATAAATCGATCATATAAAGCAGCATGGAGTCCATGTTACTTGGTACCTTTTAAACAAATTGTGGGGGAACAGAAATGGGACGGAAATTGTACGGGATTTCCAACGAAAACGTTAGCGTTTTTGCCGAACGGTTTCAAAGTGTTCACACACCTCTGTGATCGCGTTTAAGGTTCTTGGGGTTGGGCGGTTGATCCAATCGGAATTGAGTGACCAAACGTGGTTGTTCTTTAACGCAGGGATGTCGTTTTTCCATTCTGCCCACATGCCATCATTACTAATGGCATGGCGAGAGGTAAACAGGACTTCGGGTTGGCGAGTAATCACTTGCTCGATGCTGACTTGTGGGTAAGGGGCACTGCCTTTAGCAAAGATATTCTCGCCACCACAGAAGGTGAAGACTTCACTTGGCCAGTTCTTGCCCGCAACGGTGATGATCGGTTTCTCACTTAATTGATAGAAGTAACTGACTTTATCCTCGGTATTGTATTTTTCTTTTAATGCTTCTAACTGCGCGCGGAATTCTGCGGCGGCTTTTTGCCCAACTTCTGGCTTCTCACTGTACTGGCTAAGTTGCTCAATGTTCGTAGCGATGTCTTCTAACGTTCCAGTCGTTGAGTAGTAGATAGGAATTCCAAACTGCTTGAGCTTTTCAAGTTCTTTGGCTGGATTACCTGCTGGCCAAGCGATAACCAAATCGGGTTGAAGGGCAATGATGCGCTCTAACGTGATGCCTTGATAGTTTGATACTTTCTCTAAATCTTTAGCTTGCTCTGGGTAGTCACTCATCTCGCTGACGGCAATCAGCTTGTCACCAAGACCTGCAGAATAGGCGATTTCTGTTGAGTGTGGTGCCAGGCTGATGACGCGTTGAACTGGTTCATTGGCAAAAGAAGCGGCAGAGAAGATAAGAGGAAGAGCAAAGCAAAGTTTGTTCATCATAGTCCTTGATAAATGAGTCCGAGAATCAGGCTTTGGATAACGATCCAAGCAAAAATACGCCATACAATTAGGGTTTGGATTTGTGCCAAATGAATAGCAGATGGCGCTATACGACCACCAATTTTCGCTCGTTCAGCTCTTTGACCTTGGTACAGCGCTGGGCCGCCAAGTGACAATTGAAGCTTGTTACCAATCGAGCACAATAACCAAGCTGGCCCTGGAAGTGGCCAAGACTTCGCTTGTTGAAGCATAGCAGTCGAAACACTCGATAGGTTTTTACCCATGCTAATGAACACGGCAAATAAGCGCAAAGGAACAATCTCCAATGCAGCCATTAGCTGAATAGCAGGCTTACCAAAAGGTGAATACTGGCGGCGACTTGGGGACCAAGCACGAGCTAGCTCTGCCGTTAGGCGATACATTAATGCGCCAATTCCACCAGTCAATCCATACCAGAACAACACGCACACAACGTTACGTCCGTAACCCATGATGATGGTCTCTGCACCAGCTTTACCAATGCCAAGCAGTGATAAGCTCTCGGTATCTCGATTAAGGTAAGGTTTTAGTAGTGCTCGGCACTGCACTTTGTTCTCATTCGACATTGCTGTGACCAGTTGTTTCGCAAGTGATTCGTTGTTTCGCCAGTCGAGAGCAATAAGCAGCAATGCCAGCTCAAATAAGGGCGCTTGCCAAACTAAAGGTTTCATCGCGAGCAGTAATATCAAGCAGGGTACAAGCATAAGAAGCAGTGCGAGTCCGCCAGAGAGAATGCTTTGTGAGTAGTTGTGGTTGTTATTAACTTTGTTCGCCAGTTGTTCTGCGAATTTATGCCACAAAGTCACAGGATGAGCAGCGTGAGGAATAGGGATTAATAAGTGGAATAGTAATGCGCCCCACATGACGAGGAGCGCACCATTGGCATAGAGCTGTTGAAATATTTCTTCCATGAAATTCTGGGGACTTACTTAGTCAGTTCCAACATTTTGCATACCATTTCTGAAGAGCTTTTCGCTGCTAGCGGTAGGAACTCTTCGAAGCTCATTGGCGATTCTTTGTCTGCTACGTCAGAGATAGCACGAACAACAACAAACGGTGTGTTGAATTGGTGACAAGTTTGAGCGATAGCAGATGCTTCCATCTCTACAGCGATAACTGAAGGGAAATGTTTACGGATAAACTCTTGGCGTTCTGCTGTGCAAACAAACGCATCACCAGTACAGATCAGGCCGCGAACGGCGTGAGTGTTTTCCATTTGAGCCAGTGCTTTTTCAGCAAGGTCCATTAACTTCTCATCCGCTTTGAATGCTGCTGGTTGGCCTGCCATTTGACCCATTTCGTAGCCAAACGCAGTTACGTCTGCATCGTGGTGACGAACTTCTGTTGAGATTACAACGTCGCCTAGGTTTAGGCTTGAATCGAAGCCACCCGCAGAGCCAGTGTTGATAACCACATCTGGTTGGTACTCGTCTAGCAGAATAGTTGTGCCTACTGCAGCCGCTACTTTACCGATGCCAGATTGAAGTAGTACCACATCAACGTCGTTAATCTGACCAGAGAAAAACGTACAACCTGCTTTGCTTACTGTTTGGCAGTTTGTCATTGCTTCTTTCAGGATGGTGACTTCTTGTTCCATCGCACCGATGATACCAACTTTCATAACACTCTCTTTCGATAAAAATTTAAGTTGGCGAGAGTATACCACTCTGCACCAATATGTGGTCGTTATTTGATTAACTCAGCATTCGCCAACAGTGAACGTAATTGTTCGGCACGCTTACGGTTCACGCCAAAGTCTGAATAGCCAACGCGAGATTCTGAGCGAACAATTAACTGATCGCCTTCGAGCTTAAGCTCTAAATCGTCCACAAAGCGCATGATTTTAGATGTACATTCGATACGTAGATAATTGCCTTCTTTAACGGCTGTCTTCGCGCCTGGCAGTTCAAGCGCCACTTGCTCAATTGCATCGATGTTCGTGGATTCGGTTAGGGTGAATGGTGTTAGGTTGTATTCTTCACGCGTGTCTTGGGTGGAGACGCAGTTGGGTTTGTCACCACAAGGTGATTGAGAACGATCCGTCATGGTTGTGACTCCTTGGCTACAAGCGGTTAAGCCGAGCAAAGTAATGGAAAGGAGAGCGGCTTTTTTCATTGGTTTTATCCCTTATCTTAGGAATTTAATTATATGTAATAAAAGAAAAAAGGATCCAATAGTAGGATCCTTTTTGAGACGTTAACAGTGATTAAACTTCAAGGTAATCGAGAATACCTTCTGCGGCTTTTCGACCTTCATCAATCGCGGTCACGACCAGATCTGAGCCTCGTACCGCATCGCCACCAGCGAAGATCTTTTTGTTGCTGGTCTGGAATTGGAACTCTTGTTTCGCAGGAGCTTTGATGCGGCCCCATTGGTCCAACTCGACATCAAACGGAGCTAGCCAGTCCATTTTGTGTGGCTGGAAACCAAACGCCATGATAACGACGTCTGCTGGTAGAACGTGCTCGCTGCCTTCTACTGGTTCTGGGCGTCGGCGGCCTGCTTCATCAGGCTCACCAAGGGCAGTTTTCACCACTTTGACCCCTGAAACCTTACCTGACGCATCGACTTCAATTCCTAAAGGCTGAAGGTTGAACATGAACTTCACGCCTTCTTCCTTGGCGTTTTTCACCTCGCGGCGAGAGCCTGGCATATTGGCTTCATCACGACGGTAAGCACATACCACGTTTGACGCGCCTTGGCGGATAGAGGTACGAACACAGTCCATTGCGGTATCACCACCACCGAGTACCACTACGCGTTGCTTTGCCATGTCGATAAATGGTTTATCGTGCTCCAAGCCCATGACCTTGTACGTATTTGAAATCAAGAATGGCAGAGCATCGTAAACGCCCGGCGCACCTTCATTTTCTAGTCCCGCACGCATGTACTTGTAAGTACCAACCCCCAAAAAGACGGCATCGTACTCATCAAGTAGCTCTTGCATCTGCACATCTTTACCTACTTCGATGTTCATCTTGAACTCCACGCCCATCTCGGTAAAGACGCGACGGCGGTTTTCCATCACGCCTTTTTCAAGCTTGAACGAAGGGATACCGAAGGTCAGTAGGCCTCCAATTTCAGGGTAGCGGTCAAATACGACAGGTTTCACGCCATTTCGCACTAGGATATCAGCGGCTGCTAAGCCAGCTGGGCCTGCACCAATGATGGCAACCTTTTTATCGGTCCATTCCACCTTAGACATGTCAGGCTTCCAGCCCATTTCAAAGGCTTTGTCGGTAATGTATTTTTCAACGTTACCTATAGTGACTGCACCAAAGTCCTCATTGAGAGTACAAGAGCCCTCGCATAGACGATCTTGCGGACATACTCGGCCACAAACTTCAGGCAAGCTGTTAGTTTGGTGCGATAGCTCAACGGCTTCGAGGATACGACCTTCATTGGCTAACTTTAGCCATTGCGGGATGTAGTTGTGGACTGGGCACTTCCATTCACAATATGGGTTACCACAATCCAAGCAGCGATCCGCCTGCGCAGTCGCTTGTTGTTTGGTAAATGGTTCATAGATTTCAACGAATTCGATCTTACGCACTTTGATAGGTTTCTTCGCAGGATCTACGCGTTGAACATCGATAAATTGATAAACGTTCTGACTCATGATTCAAACATCCTCCATGATTACTGGGCTTGAACGCGCAGTTCTGCGGCACTACGACTCTGGTGACCAAGTAGCGTGCGCAAATCCGCCGCTTGTGGTTTCACCAAGTAGAACTTTGGAATCCATTCATCAAAGTTCGCCAAGATATCTTCTGCGTGGCTAGAGCCGGTTTCTTCAAGATGTTCGGCAATAAGACCACGTAAGTGCTCTTGATGGATGTAGAGATCCGACAGAGAAATCGCTTCAACAGATTCGTTATTCACGCGACCTTGGAAGTCTTGGTTCTCATCCAATACGTAAGCAAAACCGCCAGTCATGCCTGCGCCAAAGTTCACGCCTGTTGCGCCAAGAATGGCAACAATACCACCAGTCATGTACTCACAAGCGTTATCGCCAGCGCCTTCAATGACGGCAATCGTACCTGAGTTTCGTACGCCGAAACGTTCACCGGCTTTACCCGCCGCAAACAGCTTACCGCCGGTCGCGCCGTACAGACAGGTGTTACCAATGATGGTCGCTTCATTACATTTAAATGCAGTGCCAAGGTGAGGCTTGATAACCACCTTACCGCCAGCCATGCCTTTACCTACGTAGTCGTTGGCATCACCAGTGAGGTAAAGCTCTACGCCTCCCGCGTTCCAAACGCCAAATGACTGACCAGCAGTGCCATCCAAGTGCAGTTTGATTGGCGTTGCCGCCATGCCTTGGTTGCCGTAACGCTGAGCGATTTCACCTGATAGGCGAGCACCCACAGAACGGTCGGTGTTGATCACGTTGTAGAAGAAGCTAGCAGATTGACGTTTTTCAACCGCTTGTAGTGCATCTTCGATGATCTTGTTGTTTAGCTCTGCTTTATCAAATGGTGTATTTGGTTGTGTCCAGTAAAGAGGGTGTCCTTCTGGAGAGACTGGTGCTTCAAGGATATTCGACAGATCTAGTTTGGTTTGTTTTGCTGTCAGACCTTCAACGGTTTCCAACAAATCGGTACGACCGATCAAGTCAGTCAGTTTTTCAACACCAAGTTCAGCGAGCAATCCGCGCACTTCGTCCGCCAGACCGATGAAGTAGTTCATCACCATTTCCGGTAGGCCTTTGAAGTACTCTTTACGCAATGTCTCGTCTTGAGTCGCAACGCCAGTAGCACAGTTGTTGAGGTGACAAATACGTAGGAATTTACAACCCATTGCCACCATTGGCGCAGTACCAAAACCGAAGCTTTCCGCACCGAGAATCGCCGCTTTCACCACGTCTAGACCCGTTTTTAGACCACCATCTACCTGTAGACGTATCTTATGGCGTAGACCATTGGCAACCAGTGCTTGTTGTGTCTCTGCCAGTCCCAACTCCCAAGGGCTACCTGCGTATTTCACTGAAGTTAATGGGCTTGCTGCAGTACCGCCGTCGTAACCCGAAATGGTAATGAGATCAGCGTAGGCCTTCGCGACGCCTGTTGCGATGGTGCCGACACCAGGTTCAGATACTAATTTCACCGAAACCAGCGCATTTGGATTGACTTGTTTTAGGTCGAAGATCAGCTGGGCTAAGTCTTCAATCGAATAAATATCGTGGTGCGGAGGAGGGGAGATCAGAGTCACCCCCTGTACCGAATAACGCAGTTTTGCGATTTCTGCGGTGACTTTGTGTCCCGGTAACTGACCACCTTCGCCCGGCTTCGCACCCTGTGCGACCTTGATCTGCAGTACGTCTGCATTGGTTAGGTAGTGAGGCGTAACACCAAATCGACCTGAAGCAATTTGTTTGATGCGCGAGTTACGCTCTGTACCGAAGCGACGTGGATCTTCACCACCTTCACCTGAGTTAGAGTAACCACCAAGGCGGTTCATCGCTGTTGCAAGTGCTTCGTGCGCTTCTGGACTAAGTGCACCAATGGACATCGCCGCAGAATCAAAGCGTTTGAAGAGCTCAGTGCTAGGCTCAATTTGCTCTAAAGGTCGCGGGGTGTCTGATTTTTTCAGCGCCATTAAGTCACGCAGCATGGCAACAGGGCGTTGGTTCACCTGCTTAGCAAAGCTCTGATAATCGTTACTTTCGCCTGATTTAACCGCAGTTTGCAGTGTGCCAACCACGTCTGGGTTGTAGGCGTGATATTCACCACCGTGGACATATTTCAATAGACCACCATGCTCGATGGCCTTACGTTTTGCCCAAGCTTTACGAGAAAGGTTGTACAAATCTTGTTGGAAGTCGTCGAAGTTCGCGCCTTCAATACGAGTTGTAACACCTTTAAAGCACAAATCGACCACTTCTTGGCTCAAGCCAACCGCTTCAAACAGTTGCGAGCAGCGGTAAGAGGCGATCGTAGAAATCCCCATTTTCGACATGATCTTGTACAGACCTTTGTTGATGCCGTATTGGTAGTTTTGCATCACATCGCGATAGTCTTTTTCTAGCGCTTTATCATCAATTAGCTTACCTAGCGCTTCATAAGCTAGGTATGGGTAAACTGCAGTGGCGCCAAAGCCAAGCAAGACAGCAAATTGGTGTGGGTCACGAGCTGTTGCAGTCTCAACAACAATGTTGGCATCACAACGTAAGTTGGCATCGATCAAGCGAGTTTGAACCGCACCGACTGCCATTGCTGCAGGAATTGGCAACTTGCCTTTGACTAAAGCGCGATCTGAAAGCACGACTAGAACCGTGCCTTCACGGACAACGTGTTCTGCTTGTTCACACAAATCATCAATGGCTTGTTTGAGATCTTTTTGTTGTGGATCGTAATTGATATCGAGAATGGTATTACGGTAGTGATCGTCACCAAGCTCAAGCAATTGCTGCATGTCTGAGTAAAGTAATACTGGCGAATCGAAGGTCACTCGGTAGGCGTGGCCATCGGTTTCACAGAAGACGTTCATCTCCTGACCGATACTGGTCGCCAGTGACATAACGTGTTTTTCACGCAATGGATCGATTGGCGGGTTGGTTACCTGAGCGAACTTCTGACGGAAGTAATCAGTCACCAAGCGCTCTTTCGACGAGAGAACGGCCATTGGGGTGTCATCACCCATGGAGCCGACCGCTTCTTGGCCCATATCACCAAGAACACGCAGTACTTGATCGACCTCTTCATTGCTCATAGCAAATTGCTTTTGATAAGTCTTGAGTAAGTCTTCATCAAAGCTGCGCTCACCCACTTGATCTTCAGGTAGCTGAGCAAAAGGAGTGAGTTTGCGAACGTTGTTTTCCATCCATTCGCGGTAAGGGTGGCGGGATTTCAGATCGTTATCGATCTCGCTAGACTGCCAAAGCTTCCCTTTACGAGTATCGACAACCAGCAGTTCACCCGGACCAACACGGCCTTTCTCGGCAACTTCATCGGGAGCGTAGTCCCAAATCCCTACCTCTGATGCTAGGGTGATAAATTTGTCCTTGGTAATCACATAACGTGCAGGACGCAGACCATTTCGATCTAGGTTACAGGCAGCGTAACGGCCGTCAGACAATACGATACCTGCCGGACCATCCCATGGTTCCATGTGCTTAGAGTTGAAGTCGTAAAACGCTCGCAGATCCGGGTCCATGTCTGGATGGTTTTGCCATGCTGGTGGCACAAGCATGCGCATGGCACGGAAGATATCCATACCGCCAGAAAGGAATAGATCCAACATATTATCTAAGCTGGAAGAATCTGAACCTGTCTCGTTCACAAACGGTGCTGCGGTTTGTAGGTCTGGCAGCAGTGGTGACGAGAACTTGTAAGCTCGCGCTCGCGCCCACTGTCTGTTACCTTCGATAGTGTTGATCTCACCATTATGTGCAAGGTAACGGAACGGTTGAGCCAGAGGCCAACGCGGTTGAGTGTTGGTAGAAAAACGCTGGTGGAACAGGCAGATAGCGGATTCCATGCGTAGATCAGCAAGATCAAGATAGAAGCGCGGTAAGTCCGCAGGCATGCACAAGCCTTTGTACACCAAAACTTGTGTCGACAAGCTACAGATGTAGAAGTCAGGATCCTCGGTGATTTGTTTCTCGATGCGACGGCGTGCAATATAGAGGCGACGCTCAATGTCACGCTCGCGCCAACCTGCCGGAGCAGAGATAAAGACTTGCTGAATGTTTGGAAGTGAATCGGCGGCGATTGGGCCGAGTACTTCTGAATTGGTTGGTACTTCACGCCACCCTGCTACCGTCAAAGTCTCTTGTGCGAGCTCTTTGTTGATGATGTCTTTGGCGAGTTGGGCTTTCACCGGATCTTGGTTGAAGAAAATCATCCCAATGGCGTATTGCTTGCCAAGGTTGAAGCCATTTTCTTCAGCGATAAGGCGTAAATAGGAATCGGGCTTTTGTAAAAGAAGACCACAACCATCACCGGTTTTACCATCGGCGGCGATACCACCACGGTGGGTCATGCGATCAAGTGCAGAAATTGCTGTACGTACCAGCTTGTGACTTTGCTCGCCTTCCATGTGCGCGATCAAGCCAAATCCACAGTTGTCTTTCTCAAGACTTGGATCATAAAGAGCCATTGCAATTCTCCCTTTGCTTATCTGTCATCCCGACAGATATATCAACACTGCTCAAGTTGATAATGATGACTAACTATGCGTCACTTTCTAAGTTTTATGTATATCTATTCAATAAAATTCGTCAAATATCTTAACAAAAATTGTGTGTTTTATTTTCACCAAATTCACAAGCTATAGCTTATTGTAAAAAAGGTCAAGTTATTAGTGAATCATCGCGTGAATATGCGATTTACCATTTAAATAGCTGAAATAGTTCAAGGAAAACAGTGAGATAGAAAAGTGATTGTTACAAAAAAGTAACATTTGATTCTGGAGGGAATAAAAAAGACCAGCACAAAATGCTGGTCAAAATAAAAAGATTGGAAGGAACTGTTTTCTTTCCTGACGACCAGCCATCGATAGTACTGATGGCTGGGTTTATGCTCCGAAAAGAGGAAGTGAGCGCACTCCCTTTAAGCTGAAAGCATCAGTGAATCTGCTTTTGCTTCTAGGTTCGTGCCACCCATTAGGTAATCATCGATAGCACGGGCACATTCGCGGCCTTCATTGATACAACGAACCACCAAAGATTGGCCTGTTCGCATATCACCAGCAGCAAATACACCTTCTTGGTTAGTAGCAAAACCTTGAGTTGCTACGTTACCGCGATCATCTAGCGCGATATCCAGTTGAGCAAGTACGCCTGTTGGTTCTGGATGCAGGAAGCCCATCGCTAGGAAGGCCATATCACATGGGATCACACGCTCGCTACCTTCAACTTCTTTGAAGCTTGGACGCTCGCCTGGTTTCGCATCTTGCCAAACGATATCAGCTAAACGAAGGCCTGTAACTTCACCTTTGTCATTGCCGATGAACTCTTTGGTTAGGATATTCCAGTGACGATCAACACCTTCCTCATGAGACGTCGAAGTACGTAGGATCATCGGGTACTGTGGCCATGGCATATTGGCAGGACGTTTCTCTGGTGGAATCGGCATGATTTCAACCTGAGTGATGCTTGCTGCACCGTGGCGGTTTGATGTACCTACACAGTCAGAACCCGTATCACCACCACCGATAACGACAACATGTTTATCCGCGGCGTGAAGTTCTTCACCCTTAAGATCCATGTTGTTGGCACGGCGGTTGTTTTGACCTAGGAATTCCATTGCGAAGTGAACGCCTTTTAGTTCACGACCCGGAACTGGCAAATCACGAGGAACGGTTGAACCACCCGTTAGTAGAACCACATCGAATTCTTGACGCAGCTGCTGAGCGTTCACATCAACACCAACATGTTGGTTAACTTTGAATTCAATACCCGCTTCTGCCATTAGGTTGATCTTACGATCAATCACATCCATACCCAGTTTGAAGTCTGGGATACCAAAACGCAGCAGACCGCCCACTTTCTCGTCTCGCTCGAATACTGTCACAGTATGACCGGCGCTGTTTAGCTGCTCAGCAGCCGCAAGGCCAGCAGGGCCCGAACCGATGATCGCAACAGTTTTACCTGTGCGAGAGCGTGGTGTTTTTGGTTTGGCGTACCCTTCACGATACGCCGTTTCTACGATGGTTTTCTCGATATTACAGATGGTGATTGGGTCTTGGTTGATGCCAAGTACACAAGCACTTTCACACGGAGCAGGGCAAACACGACCAGTGAACTCTGGGAAGTTATTGGTTGAGCTTAGAATGTTCCATGCTTCTTCCCAGCTATCACGATAAACCGCATCGTTAAACTCTGGGATGATGTTACCGATAGGGCAGCCGTTATGACAAAACGGCACACCGCAATCCATACAACGAGAAGCCTGAGTATTGATCTTGTCACCAAACTCCTCGTTCAGAACGAACTCTTTGTTGTTCTTGATGCGTTCAGCTGGGTCGATCTTCTGTGGTAGTTCACGACCATGCTCTAAAAATCCAGTAGGCTTACCCATTATACGGCCTCCACTTGAGTTTCGTTTCCTTGAGACTGTGCT
The DNA here is from genome assembly GCF_030248375.1 of Vibrio sp. B181a. NCBI lineage: Bacteria > Pseudomonadati > Pseudomonadota > Gammaproteobacteria > Vibrionales > Vibrionaceae > Vibrio > Vibrio sp. B181a. Next base: position 42,481 of record NZ_JAHGAD010000025.1, read on the forward strand.
TCAGCTTTACGCTTTTGAAGAACCGCTTTGTAGTCACGCGGCATTACCTTAACCATAGAGGCTAGGCTTGCTTCAAAGTTGTCTAGGAAAGACTGAGCGACTTCACTTCCTGTGAATTGAACATGCTTAGTTAGCATGTCGAGTAATAGATCTCTGTCTTCTTGCTCGATTGGATCTAGGTCTACTAGCTCTGGGTTCAGTTTTGACTCAAAGTCACCTGATTTATCCCATACGTAAGCCACGCCGCCACTCATACCTGCGGCAAAGTTACGACCTGTTGAACCAAGGATGATGGCTGCACCGCCCGTCATGTATTCACAACCGTGGTCACCAACGCCTTCTACTACTACTTTCGCGCCTGAGTTACGAACACAGAAACGTTCGCCAGCCATACCGCGAATGAAAGACTCACCCGAAGTAGCACCGTAGAAACACACGTTACCAACCACGATGTTGTCTTCTGCGACAATGCTTGATTTCGCGTCTGGGTAAAGTACTAAGGTACCGCCAGATAAGCCTTTACCCCAGTAGTCGTTCGCGTCGCCTTCCACTTCAAACTTCACGCCCTTAGCGAGGAATGCACCGAATGACTGACCCGCAGAACCTTTGAACTTCACGTTCATTGGTTGAGGTAGACCCGCATCTTTGTACACTTTCGAGATTTCGTTCGACAACATGGTACCTGCAGAGCGGTCTGTGTTGACGATAGGGAATTCGGCATTCACCGCTTCGCCTTTCTCGAGTGCAGGAATCGCTGCTTGAATCAGCTTGCGGTCCAGCACTTCTTCTAGGTTGTGGTTCTGCTGAGCTTGGTTGAATACACCATCAGCTTCGCGTGGTTGCTCAACGTGAAGAACAGGAGACAGATCTAGGTTCTTGTATTTCCAGTGAGAAACGTCTTGGCGAATCTTCAGTTTTTGTCCTTGGCCAACCATCTCATCGATAGTGCGGAAACCAAGTTCAGCCATGATTTCACGTAGACCTTGTGCCATGTATTGGAAGAAGGTGACGACGTCTTCTACGCGACCATCAAAGCGCTCACGAAGTGTCTTGTTTTGAGTCGCGATACCAACAGGACAGGTGTTCTTATGACACTTACGCATCATGATACAACCTTCAACCACCAATGCTGCGGTTGCCACGCCCCATTCTTCTGCACCAAGTAGTGTTGCCACTGCTAGGTCGCGAGGTGTCTTCATCTGACCATCCGCTTGAACCACGATACGGTTACGCAGACCGTTCTTCAGAAGCGTTTGGTGCGTTTCAGCCAAGCCAAGTTCCCAAGGAAGACCGGTATGACGGATTGAAGACATTGGGGATGCACCAGTACCACCATCAAAACCTGCGATGAGTACAACGTCCGCTTTCGCTTTCGCTACACCAGAAGCGATCGTACCTACGCCTGCTTCCGATACCAGCTTCACGTTTACACGGCCCGCGCGGTTCGCGTTCTTCAAGTCGTAGATAAGCTGAGCCAAATCTTCGATTGAGTAGATATCGTGGTGTGGCGGTGGCGAGATAAGGCCAACGCCCGGAGTAGAGTGACGTGTTGCACCGATCCAATCATCCACTTTATCGCCTGGTAGCTGACCACCTTCACCTGGCTTCGCACCTTGAGCCATTTTGATTTGCAGCTCTTCAGCGTTAGTTAGGTAGTAAGAGGTTACGCCGAAACGACCTGAAGCCACCTGCTTGATTGCAGAGCGTTCCCAATCGCCGTTCTCTTTGCGCTCGAAACGCATTGGGTCTTCACCACCTTCACCAGAGTTCGATTTCGCGCCAAGACGGTTCATCGCAACAGCTAGTGTGGAGTGTGCTTCGTAAGAAATAGAACCGAATGACATTGCACCTGTCGCGAAGCGTTTCACGATGCTTTCAATTGGCTCGACTTCGTCGATAGAGATAGAACCGGCAGGGTTCTTAATGAACTCAAGTTGGCTACGCAGGGTTACCGCGTTGTCACCTTGCTTATCTACAGCAGTCGCGTATTGCTTGAACTGATCGTAGTTCTTGTTACGCGTAGACTCTTGCAGTAGAGAAATAGTCTCTGGGTTGAATAGGTGCTTCTCACCACGCTGTTTCCATTGGTAAACACCACCAACATCCAGCATTTGAATTGGGATTTCGCGTTGTGGGTAACCGATGCGGTGACGGATCAGCACTTCTTTGGCGATATCATCAAGGGTTAGACCTTGGATACGAGAAACGGTACCTGTGAAGTATTTGTCTACCACTGATTTGTGGATGCCCAACGCTTCGAAGATTTGCGCACCATGGTACGACTGTAGCGTTGAGATACCCATCTTCGAGAAGATCTTCAGAAGACCGCCATTGATCGCTTTACGGTAGTTGTTGAACAGATCGCGAGGGTTCGCTTCTGGATCCAACTTCTTAGTACGTTGAAGTTCAATAATGGTTTCAATCACTAGGTAAGGGTTAACCGCATTCGCACCGTAACCAAGTAGTGTTGCAAAGTGGTGCGTTTCACGCGCGTCACCGGTTTCAACCACGATGTCACACTTCGCGCGTAGACCTTTACGGATCAAGTGGTGGTGCACTGCGCCAACTGCCAGCATTGCAGGGATCGCCGCGTGGTTTGAGTTCACTGCACGGTCAGTTAGAAGGATGATTGAGTAACCATCGATAACCGCGTCTTCTGCGTATTGGCAGATACGTTTTAGTGCTCGCTCAAGCTTGCCTTGATCTTCATTGGCTTGGAATACGATATCCAGCGTCTTCGCTTGTAGGTGCTCGTTATCGATCGCACGCAGTTTTTCAAGCTCTGAGTTCGCCAGAACAGGTGATTCCAATTCTACTTTCTGACAGTGAAGTGGTGTTTCAGTCAGAAGGTTTTGGTCTTTACCCAAGTAAGTGTTCAGCGACATAACCATACGCTCACGGATCGGGTCGATCGGTGGGTTAGTTACCTGTGCAAACAGCTGCTTGAAGTAGTTTGAAAGGTGCTGAGACTGATGAGAGAGAACCGCAAGAGGCCAGTCAGCACCCATTGCTGATAATGGCTCTTTCGCATCATTCGCCATTGGAACGATGATTTCGTTCACTTCTTCAGTGCTCACACCGAAAGCTTGTTGACGGTGTAGCAAACGCTCTGGAGAAGGTTGACTGAACTGGTTGCTCGCATCTGGTAGCTTCTTCAAGCTCAGCAGGTTTTCTTCTACCCACTTCTCGTAAGGCTGCGCCGTTGCGATGGTGTCTTTCACTTCTTCATCAGAGATGATGCGACCTTGCTCTAGGTCTGCAACGAAGATACGACCTGGTTGTAGACGACCGCGGAACTCTACGTTCTCTGGTTCAATATCCACAACACCAGATTCAGATGCCATTACTAGGAAGTTGTCTTTGGTCACTGTGTAGCGAGAAGGGCGCAGACCGTTACGGTCTAGTGTCGCACCAACTTGAACACCATCAGTAAAACATACTGAAGCAGGACCATCCCATGGTTCCATGATGTTCGCGTGGTACTGATAGAATGCGCGACGCTTAGGATCCATGTTTTTGTTTTCTTGCCATGCTTCCGGAATCATCATCATCAATGCGTGTGGCAGGCTGCGACCAGAAAGAACTAGGAGCTCAAGTGCCATGTCAAAGTTAGATGAATCCGAGCTGCCTTCCTGACAGATTGGAAGAAGCATGTCGATTTCAGCCTGAGTAAACAGGTCTGATTCTAGGATTGCCTCACGGGCTTTCATCCAGTTCAAGTTACCGCGAACTGTATTGATTTCACCGTTGTGGGCAATGTAACGGAAAGGCTGTGCAAGACGCCATTTCGGGAAGGTATTGGTAGAGAAGCGAGAGTGTACCAGTGCCAGTGCGGTCACCATGGTCGGGTTTTGTAGATCAAGGAAGTACTGAGGTACTTGCTCGGTCGTTAACTGACCTTTGTACACCAATGTCTTGTAAGACATGGAGTTAATGTAGAAGTCGTCACTAATGTTCGAGACGCTTTCTAGGCAAACACGTACAGTGTAGTTACGAAGTACGTACAGTTTGCGCTCTAGTTCTTCAGGTGTGATGCCAGGGCCACCAGAGATAAACACATGCTCAAACTGAGGTTCTGTGCTTAGTGGGTCTGCACCGATCATTGAGTTGTCGGTTGGCAATACACGGTAGCCGATAACTTCAAGATCTAGACGTTGTGCGTTACGTTCTAGAATGTCACGGCATTGCTCGCGTTTGTATTCGTCTTTCGGGAAAAGAACGACACCAACACCATACTTTTCAAACGAAGGCAGTTTAATGCCTAACTTAACGGCTTCTTCTAATAGGAATTCATGAGGTTTTTGTAGCAAGATACCCGCACCGTCACCGCTGCACGGGTCACAACCTTGACCACCACGGTGTTCCATGCGAGCCAGCATATCCAATGCTTGAGTCACTACTTCATGAGATTTACGGTTTTTAAGGTGAGCAACAAAACCGATACCACAAGCGTCATGCTCCAGCTCCGGAGTGTACAGACCCTGTGAATTTTGCTCTCTATCTACCATAGATACATCCTTCCAGTTCAATGTCGACGCAAGAATCCCGGACAGATCTCGACTGCCTTAGGTGCGCTCTTTGCGTCTTGTCCTTTATATTTATGATTCGCCACTGGCCGAGGTTGACCAGTCTTGATTCCTTTCCGTATCTCGCAGGAAAAATTTTGCGAGAAAAACAATCCTTGGTGATATCCCTTTATTTATTGCCACAATTTAGTGACTTATATAGGTGGGATCGGGGTATCGCCGACAATTCCCGCAGTTATTGTTGTAATAAAAGTCACAAAAACAACGGGGTTGTGTAAGTATCCTACAATTTTGTGACTTGAGAATGCAACGAAAAGTCGCTTTTGTGACCCAATTTTTTCGTTTAAATATTCACTTTTTGTTTAACATTTGCGCAACATTGCGGGTTTTGGGGTGGTTTTATGCAGTTTTATTGATTTCACACCGCTACCTGTTTGTTTGAATTGACTAGAATTATTTGTTTTTTCTTGCAGGGATGTAATTTATTTACATGAATCGTAGTGAGATTTATTACGGTTTACTATTGGTGAGAATCTATGCAGTTACATGAGTTGGTCAACACATTAGGCCAAGATCTTCAGCGTCGTTACGGCGAAAAAGTCCATAAGCTGACTTTACATGGTGGCTTTAGCTGCCCAAACCGCGACGGCACGATTGGCCGAGGTGGTTGTACATTTTGTAATGTGGCTTCATTTGCTGACGAAGAAGTTCAGATCAAAAGCATTCACGAGCAATTGAAAGATCGTGCTGGAGAGATCCATCGAGCGAAGAAGTATCTGGCTTATTTTCAGGCGTACACCAGTACCTATGCAGAAGTACAAGTTCTTAAAAACATGTACGAAGAAGCCCTCAAGGCGGCTGATATCGTCGGCCTTTGTGTGGGCACTCGTCCTGATTGCGTTCCTGATTCGGTACTAGATCTGCTGTCGGATTACGTGAATCAAGGTTATGAGATTTGGCTAGAGCTAGGTCTTCAAACGGCCAACAATGGCACCCTCAAGCGTATCAACCGCGGTCATGATTTTGAGTGCTACGCAGAAATCACCAAGCGTGCTCGTGCACTTGGTATCAAAGTGTGTACTCACCTGATCGTTGGTTTGCCGAAAGAGACACGCGACGACAATGTTGAAACACTGCGTAAAGTGCTCGAAGTCGGTACTGACGGCATCAAGCTTCACGGTCTACATATTGTCGAAGGCAGTACTATGGCAAAAGCGTGGCGTGCTGGAAAGCTAGAAGCGCCTGAGCTTGAAGAGTATGTGGCTATCGCCAGTGAAATGATCCGCATGACGCCAAAAGAGGTGATTTATCATCGTGTTTCTTCTGCGGCGCGTCGTCCAACCTTGCTATCACCACTGTGGTGTGAGAACCGTTGGCTCGCGATGACCGAAATTGGTCGCGCATTGGACCGAGAGGGCGCACAAGGTAGCTTAACTGGTGATGCTTTCATCTATAGCAAACCAGAATTAAAGGCAGAATGATCGATTAAGAACTGTTATATTTCTCCCGATTTGCTTTAAAGGTCGGAAAAATGGATCAGTTACTCAATTGGCTCTGGGATGGGCAGGGCGACTACGGATTTGTGGTCCTGCTCTCTGTGGTATGTGTAATCACTGTTACGCTGATCTATCTGCGATTCCAATCCGCTTTAAAACACCTCGTTACTGACTCTCCTTACCCCGTACTTGTACTCGACGCAAGTCATGGTCAATTACTGCTTTCTAACGATCCTGCGATGCAATTACTTGGCATCCGCGCATTAGGGTCTGGCTTTCTTTATCCTGCCTCTTTTCACACTGAAGAGCTGGTGGCGCTACTCGATAGCTTTTCCAGCCGCCATTTCCGCCATCAATTATTTGATTGGCGGTTATCTGAAACAGAAAACGTCAAAGTTGAACTGTCTGGTAAAAAGAGTGTACTGCGTGGTCATCGAGTCTGGATTATCTACGCTCAACCTTATCAAGCGACACTTCAAGAGCAGCAGAAAGAGCTAGAAAAATTAGGCATTGCTCGCTCTGCGATCGATTCTCTATCTGAGTTGATTTGCTTACAAGATCAGCAGGGTAAAGTGTTAACAACTAACCGAGCGTTTGATCTTTTCTGGGAGGGGCGGAGAGAAGAAGCCTGCTCTGCAAACATTAGCCCGATCGCGACAAGAAAAAGTGAGCGTCGTTGGACGACAGACCCTCAAGGACGAAGTTGTTTGCTTGAAGTTAATCAGAGTTCGTTAGTCTCTCAGAGTGGAGAGATGATTGGCACCTTGTCTATCAGCCATGATGTCACTGAATGGCACAAGATGCAGCAGAACCTACGTGATGAGATGGAGCGCCGTAAAGATACCGAAGTCGCTTTGGCACAGCGCGATACCATCTTACAAACCATTCTGGATGCCAGCCCGGACTCAATCGGTATCTTCAATGAGAACATGGTTTACCAAGCTTGTAATAAACCCTTTGTTAATGCTCTCGGCATTTCCGATGTGGGAGATTTGATTGGTAAGCGCCTGCAAGATGTCATTCCTGAGGATATCTATATCCGCTTAGAAGCGAGTGACCTACAGGCTTTACAACAAACTCAGCCAATTCGATACATCGATAAAGTGAGCAGCACCGATGGTTACTACACATGGTTTGATGTGGTGAAATCGCCGTTCAAAGATAAAGCCTCTGGCACCAATGGCGTGTTGATCATGGCACGTGATATTTCAGAGCGTTATCTTGCTGAGCAGAAACTTGAAGAAGCGAATTTAGAACTAGAGAAACTCAGCTTCTCAGACAGCTTAACTCAAGTGGCCAACCGTCGTCGTTTCGATGAGCAACTGCATACCCTTTGGTACCACCATATTCGTGAGAAGTTACCACTGACTATCATGCTATGTGATATCGACTTCTTCAAAGATTACAACGATTGTTATGGTCACCAGCAAGGTGATGAAGCCTTAGTGAAGGTGGCTGCGGTATTCCAACAAGTCGCGAGCCGATCTTCTGACTGCGTGGCGCGTTACGGTGGTGAAGAGTTCGCTTTCATTTTACCTAATACAACGACGGAGGGGGCGCTGAAAGTCGCACAGCGCATCCATGAGCAAATTCACGAACTGGCGGTCGAACATCGCAGTTCAAATACATCGGACCGACTGACAGTCAGTATCGGTTTCGTCGCTTATGTTCCTCATCATGGTGATGAGCCAGAAATGGGCGTTGCAATGGCAGACAGTGCGCTTTACCAAGCCAAGGCTGATGGCCGTGATTGCACCAGTGTTCATCCAAGTTCTTACTAACGCTTTGTGACCGCTTGCTCTAAGTTGAGAGTAGGCTGTTTAAATCACCGTATTAAACACGTTAAACTGCAAGCACATAGGATGAGGCGTTGATGAGCCCTGAAACACCGCTACTCCATCCGTGTGTCTTTCAAATAGGTAAATCGTTGTTGCTTCTTCGCTCAGCGGTTTCGCTTTTCATTTTGTCAGGGTTCGATATCTAGCTTGTTCCGTGGAGTAGTGAATGAAGCCCATGAAAAATCTCGCCCAGTACTATGTTGACCTATTGGTCAAACTGGGGATTGTCCGTTTCTCGATATTGCTGGCGCTGGCGTTGGTGGCATTGGCTGTTGTGGTGCAAGTGGGGATTACCTTAGCGCTGAAAGGCAATGTCGACGATATTGATATTGTCCGTTCAGTGTTCTTTGGTTTGTTGATCACCCCTTGGGCGGTGTACTTCCTATCTGTGGTAGTCGATCAACTAGAAGAGTCACGTCAAAGACTAACCAAGTTGGTATCTAAGCTTAAAGACATGCGTTCTCGTGACCAAGAGCTAAACTTCCAGCTACAGCAGAACATTGAGAAGCTCAACCAAGAGATTGAAGAGCGCATTAAAGCAGAAGAAGCTCGCGAAGAAGCGATGCAAGATCTTGAGAACGAAGTTTTCCAACGTGAACGCACTCAGCTTGAGCTTGCCGAGCGTACGGCACTATTGCGTTCTTTTATCGATGCATCTCCTGACTTGATTTACTACCGTAACGCTGACGGTGTTTTCTCTGGCTGTAACCGCGCGATGGAAGAGCTAACTGGTAAGAAAGAGCACCAGTTAGTCGGCTTGAGCCCATGGGATGTCTACAGCAAAGAAGTGGCGGAGCATATCGTCGATACCGACCAAAAAGTTTTTGCCGACAATCAAGCTATTACTTACGAACAATGGCTGGAATACCCTGACGGGCGTAAGCATTACTTTGAACTGCGCAAGGTGCCGTTCTACAGCAAAGATGGCCGCCATCTTGGTCTGGTTGGTTTCGGTCGTGATATCACTGAGCGTAAACGCCACGAAGAATCACTAGAAAAAGCCAGCCGTGACAAAACCACGTTTATCTCTACGATCAGTCATGAGCTGCGTACGCCATTAAACGGCATCGTTGGCTTGAGCCGTATGTTGCTTGATAGTCAGTTGACTGAAGAGCAGCGTAAGCACATGCAAACCATCAATGTTAGTGCCATTACTTTGGGCAACATCTTCAACGACATCATCGATATGGACAAGTTCGACCGTCGTAAGTTGGAGCTGTTACCAGCCCCATTGAACTTTGAAGACTTCGTCGCTGAAATCGAAAGTATCTCGGCTCTGATGGCTGAGCAAAAAGGGTTGCGCTTCGATCTAGAGCGTCTGAGCTCGTTGCCAAAAGCGATTGAAGTGGATGCGACCCGCCTGCGTCAGGTGATTTGGAACCTCGTTAGCAATGCCATGAAGTTCACTAAAGAAGGTGGCGTAGTGATGACGGTGAGTGCAGATGTAGAAGACGATTACGCGACCATCATCATGGAAGTGGAAGATACTGGCATCGGTATTCCAGACGAAGAGTTGGATAAGATCTTCGCTATGTACTACCAAGTGAAATCTGGCAAAGATAACCTGCATGCGGTTGGCACTGGTATTGGTTTGGCAGTTTCTAAGCAGCTGATCAACATGATGGACGGTGATATTACCGTAGCGAGTGAAGAAGGCTTTGGCAGTACCTTCACCGTGTCCATTCACGTCCCAATTGTTGAGCTCGCAGAGCCGGTTGTCGATGCAAAACGCGATAACGTGCGCCTGAATATCTTTATGGTGGAAGACATTGAGTTGAACGTCACCGTTGCTAAGTCACTGCTTGAGAGTTTAGGGCATACCGTGACCGTTGCAATGACAGGCCAAGAGGCGCTAGTGAACTTTGTACCGGATGAATATGATTTAGCACTGCTTGATATTCAATTGCCTGACATGACGGGTTTTGATGTCGCCAAGTACTATCGCGAGCACTACGACAATCTGCCGCCGCTGGTGGCCTTGACGGCTAACGTCATGAAAGATCGTCGCGAGTATCTAGATAATGGTATGGACGATGCCATCAGCAAACCGCTTGCGGTTCAGGCAATGCAGGCAGTGATTGATAAGTTCTTCGTTAATCGTATTGAAAGCCAAGAAGAAGTCGTTATCGAGCCTGAAGTGGTTGAGGATGTTACACCTACCCCATCACCAGTCATCAATACCCATTTGCTTGATTTGGATATGCTAGAGTCATACGTGGATATCGTGGGCGTGAAGCCTGTGTACGATAGCATCAAGATGTTCGAAGACATGATGCCGGATTATATTGAAGTGCTCGACTCAAATATGACGGCCAAAGACCAAGATGGCATTGTCTCCGAAGCTCACAAGATCAAAGGTGCGGCGGGCTCCATTGGTCTTAAACACATTCAAAGCGTTGCTCAAAAAGCGCAGTCTCCAGACATGCCAGCATGGTGGGAGAACATCTCTGATTGGGTCGAAGAAATTAAAAACGAGTATCAAAACGATATTCAAGTCTTGAAAAGTTGGTTGGAACAGAGGAAATAACATGAAGAAATTTGCATCGGCAGCACTGGCAATGGCGCTTCTGGCGGGTTGTAGTTCTGCTCCTCAGGTTGGTTGGCAAGAGGACAGTCAAATCACCATGAACAAGGTGAATGTTGAACTGAAAAGCAATCTGTGGGTAAATCTAATGCCAACCATTGGCGAAGTTCAAGAACAGAACGTGCACGGCGCACTGTACTTGAAGGCTGATAAAGAACTTCCAGCAAACTTGACCGTTGATTCGTTGATCATCAAGCAGGGTGACTCTGAGTGGGAAATCGATGGTGATCTGCTCGAACTGCGTACTCACAGCGAAAATCAGTGGGAAGTGGCGTTTGTATGGCAAATTGAAGCGGATATGGAGAAGTCGGTCGATTTAGCACTGTTGTTGGATGACGCAGGTAAGAAAGGTTGGTTAGTCGAAAAAGGCATCCGAATCGACAAGGTGTACTAATCGCTAGGTTTGTACTAATTACGGTTTTGTACTATTTGCTCGTTTACAGATAGAAAAAGGGCTTGCTCATGGAGCAAGCCCTTATTGTTTTTTACTGAGGCAGATTAGTCTTCTAGATCGCCACAGAAGCGGTAGCCTTCACCGTGAATTGTCGCGATGATTTCAGGTGTACCTGATACTGATTCAAAGTGCTTACGAATGCGACGGATAGTTACGTCTACAGTACGGTCGTGTGGCTTAAGCTCACGGCCAGTCATCTTCTTAAGAAGATCAGCACGAGTTTGAATCTTACCTGGGTTCTCACAGAAGTGCAGTAGAGCACGGAACTCAGAACGAGGCAGTTTGTAGCTATCACCAGCTGGGCTCACTAGCGAGCGGCTGTTGATGTCTAGCACCCAACCGTTGAACTCGTATTTTTCTACCGAGCGTTTCTCTTCCTGTACAGCGTTAGTGCTCATAGAGCGGCTTAGCAGGTTGCGCGCACGGATAGTCAGTTCACGTGGGTTAAATGGTTTAGTGATGTAGTCATCAGCACCAATTTCAAGACCTAGGATCTTGTCTACTTCATTGTCACGACCAGTTAGGAACATCAGAGCGATGTTCGCTTGCTCGCGAAGTTCACGTGCTAGAAGGAGACCATTCTTGCCTGGAAGATTAATGTCCATAATAACCAAGTTGATTGAATTTTCAGACAACACTTGGTGCATCTCTTCACCGTCACTGGCTTCAAAAACAGCGTATCCCTCTGCTTCAAAAATACTCTTAAGAGTGTTACGAGTTACTTGCTCATCTTCAACGATAAGAATCTGCGGGGTTTGCATTGGCGGTACCTAAATTTGTGACAAAATTGTGCTAATAGAATAAATTCTAGGCAAAAATATAACATACAGGTAATGTGATTTTGATAATAAATCAAGTTGATCAAAAAAACACTTCTTTCAGTTATCCGCCCTCCTTGGAATTTTGCCAACTCACCAGTATCCAATGGCGACGTTTATTCTATAGGGCTTGTTTACCTTTCAATTCCAGTATTTATGGGGCCTGAAACGTAAACACCCTAAGATATGGAGCGGATTTTATATTGTTAACAGCATGCTAACAATGCTCAAATGTTAATTCCATTCAGTTTGTTGATTTACATCAATTGATGAAATGTAACTGTTATTAATCGTTTAAGAGTTATGATAGAAAAAAGTAATACGAACATAGACGCATCGTTATGGAATGCTTATTCAAAGTCTTTCTTCCGTTTTCATGCTGAATGGCAGGTTACCAGCTACGCAGTGATAACTGCTTGGAACCCTTACAGTAATTTGCGGTCAAAAGAAGAGAATTGCATAAGTACTCATAAGCTCGAGAAACAATTAAACCACGTAAAGTACGTGCCTGTCACGGTAGGCGATCAGGCATTTGAGTGGTTGGAAGAAAGTTACGCTGCGGAGTTAACCCCACAAGCGGCGGTAGAGTTGGCCAATCAGTTCCAGCAGAACGCGATTTACTACGTTATTGATGACGAACTTTATTTGATTGCTTGTTCCGCTCCTGAGGTGATGCACAAGCTAGGGTCGATAACACCGCGACTCGTATAGAAGGATACTACTCACCTGGGCGTTGGTTCGGATGAGACAATTCACGGAGGAACTATGAGAGACATAACACCAGACATTTGTGACCAATTTGAGGACCAAGTTACCCTGCTGAGCTTACCATTGCAGAACTTTGGTCAACGCAGTGCCTTTCACGGCGAAATTGTCACTGTGCGCTGCTACCACGATAATTCCAAAGTACGTGAAGTACTGAGTGAAGACGGCACAGGAAAAGTGCTGATCGTGGATGGACACGGCTCTTGTCAAAAAGCTTTGCTTGGCGATCAATTGGCGATTCTTGGTATCGAAAATGGATGGGAAGGGATCATCGTTTACGGTGCGGTTCGTGATGTGGCGCAGATGTCACAGATGGACATCGGTATTCAAGCATTGGGTACATGCCCGTTTAAAACTGAGAAGCGTGGCATGGGAGAAGTCAACGTGACATTGACCATGCAAAACCAGATCGTACAACCTAAGCATTATGTGTATGCGGATTGGAATGGGGTATTAACTTCGAAAGAGGCGTTGGATTTTTAGAAGCGGAAACCTAGGCCTACTTCAAAGCCTTGTTGCCAGTCTTGATAATCCAAAGTGGCGTGAAGATCCAAGTTCTCGGTGATTTTCACGCGGCTCGATACTTCTGCGGCAAGGCTACTGTCTTCTTCACGTATGCCTTCTGTCGTTTCGCCTTTGTAAGAACGCACCGTACTTTTCACCGTTACGCGATCGTTCACGTGATAGCTGATACCACTTAAAAAGCCGCTCTGATTCTGAGTTGGAGAGTTATTGACGCGAGCACCCACGTAAAGATCGACAGAATCAAAGAGCTCATACGCGTACCCACCATCGATATTCCAGACGTCAAAGCTGTCGGTTTGGTAGTTTTCACTCGAAATGAAAAGTTTGTGTGGAGACGAGGAAGTTTTGCCCGGTAAAGGCGGAAGATCACTGGCGACAGAAATGCCAGGCACAACGAACAGTAACAGAAAAATCCATTTTTTCATGTTGACCACTCCTTGTGTCTAACTTTGTTATTAGTATGTGCTAAAAGCTTCTCACTATTAAAGCATAGAATATGAAATCCAGCTCATTTATTTTCTGTTTAATTCGATCCTATGAACATTGATCACGGTTAAGTGTTTGTTAAGTAATGTCAGTAAAGGATGGCATTTTGATCTTGTGCTCAGCGTTTAAGATCGGCTCAAGGATCATTCGATGATTTGGTTTTTAGTGAGTTAAGAACTGTGCACAAAAAAGTAACCCAAACCGCTGTAACGGTAAATCCTTGTAATTACTTTGAAATATCAATGACATTGCGTAGCAGAAATCTCTGCAAGGCCGGAAAATAAACAATTTTTTGTTGACTCTGTTTACGAAACTCGGTAAACGTAGAGTTAAGCAAACACATAATTATCGTTGAATATTTATTTATGACATCTCACAGCCAAGTAGTAATGACCACAACCATTATTATTACCAACACGACCAATGTTGGGGCAGGCTGCTGAGCGAAAGAAATTCACAAAGAAGGCCTGTATCCAACAAGATACAGGCCTTTTTTTATGCTTTTTTATACAGAATTTAGACAGATTTAAGAAGATACATCGGAGGAAGGGATGCGAGTATTAAAGTTTGGCGGCTCATCATTAGCAGATGCAGATCGCTTTTTGAGAGCGGCGGATATCATCGCCAACAACGCACAACAAGAAGAAGTCGCAGTGGTACTTTCTGCACCTGGCAAAACAACCAACAAGCTGGTAGCGGTGATTGAAGGTGCGCTTCGCAATGGTGAAGCTGAACTGCAAATCAATGAGCTGGAAGCTTCTTTCAAAGCTCTGTTTGCAGATATCCAAGTTGTATTACCAAACATCGATGGTGCAGCTTTCGATAACCAAGTTAAAACCTCACTTTCTCAACTTCGCCAGTTCGTTCATGGCATCAATCTTCTTGGCATGTGCCCAAACAACGTCAATGCACGCATCATTAGTAAAGGTGAACGCGTTTCGATTCAGCTGATGAAAGCGGTATTGGAAGCGAAAGGGCAACCAGCGCATCTTATCGACCCAGTTGAATACCTCTACGCAAAAGGCGATCACCTAGAAGCCATGGTCGATGTTGAAGTTTCAACTCAGAACTTCCGTCAGAACCCTCTTCCTCAGGGCCATGTGAATATTATGCCGGGCTTTACCGCAGGTAACGAGAAAGGTGAACTAGTTACACTAGGTCGTAATGGTTCAGACTACTCAGCAGCGGTTCTTGCGGCGTGTCTGCGCGCAGATTGCTGTGAAATCTGGACAGACGTTGATGGCGTGTACAACTGTGACCCTCGCTTAGTAGAAGATGCTCGTCTGCTTAAATCGCTTAGCTACCAAGAAGCGATGGAGCTTTCTTACTTCGGTGCTTCTGTTCTGCACCCGAAAACCATCGCACCAATCGCACAATTCCATATTCCTTGTCTGATCAAAAACAGCTTTAACCCACAAGGTGCGGGTACGCTGATTGGTCAAGACACTGGCGAAGATAACCTCGCTATCAAAGGCATCACGACGCTGAACGACCTAACGATGGTTAACGTGTCTGGCCCGGGTATGAAGGGTATGGTTGGCATGGCAAGTCGAGTATTTGGCGCAATGTCATCAGCAGGTGTGTCTATCGTTCTGATCACTCAATCTTCTTCTGAGTACAGCATCAGCTTCTGTATCGAAGCGCAAGACAAAGCAAAAGCACAACAAGTATTGGCGGATGCGTTTGAACTTGAACTAAAAGACGGTCTACTTGAACCAGTCGAGTTCATTGATGATGTTTCTATTGTGACACTTGTGGGTGACGGTATGCGTACATCACGCGGTGTTGCATCTCGCTTCTTCTCATCTCTTGCTGAAGTGAACGTAAACATTGTAGCTATCGCACAGGGCTCGTCTGAGCGTGCTATCTCTGCCGTGATTCCTGAAGACAAAATCTCTGAAGCGATCAAAGCGTGTCACGAGAATCTATTCAACTCTAAGCACTTCCTAGACGTATTCGTGGTTGGTATTGGCGGCGTTGGTGGTGAGCTGGTGGATCAGATCGAGCGTCAACAAGCCAAGCTTGCGGAAAAAGGTATCGTGATTCGCGTGTGTGGCTTGGCAAACAGTAAAGGTCTTCTACTTGATAGCGAAGGTCTGCCACTAGAGCATTGGCGTGACCGTATGTCGGCAGCGACAGAAGAGTTCAGCCTAGCGCGTTTGATTTCTTTGGTTCAACGTAACCACATCATCAACCCAGTATTGGTGGACTGTACTTCAAGTGAAGATATCGCGAACCAATACGCTGACTTCTTAGCGGCTGGTTTCCACGTAGTTACACCAAACAAGAAAGCAAACACAGCCAGCATGTCTTACTACCATCAGCTTCGCGATGTTGCGCGCAGCTCTCGCCGCAAGCTGATGTACGAAACAACCGTAGGCGCAGGTCTACCGGTGATCGAAAACCTACAAAACCTAATCTCAGCGGGTGATGAACTAGAGCGCTTCAGCGGTATCCTTTCTGGCTCTCTGTCATACATCTTCGGTAAGTTAGATGAAGGTATGAGCCTAAGTGAAGCAACCAACATCGCCAAGCAAAATGGCTTTACTGAACCGGATCCTCGTGACGATCTATCGGGTATGGATGTGGCGCGTAAGCTACTTATCCTTGCTCGTGAAGCTGGCATGTCTCTAGAACTAGAAGACGTTGTGGTTGATCAAGCTCTGCCACCAGGTTTTGACGACTCAGGCAGTGTTGAAGAGTTTATGGAGCGCTTACCAGAAGCGGACGCCTACTTTAAAGAGCTGTCAGCTAAAGCGGCAGAAGAAGGCAAAGTACTGCGCTACGTGGGTGAAATTGTTGATGGTAAATGCACAGTAAGCATTGCAGCAGTCGATGAAAATGACCCGATGTTTAAGATCAAAGATGGTGAAAACGCACTGGCATTCTACAGCCGCTACTACCAACCAATTCCACTGGTATTGCGTGGTTACGGTGCGGGTACTGAGGTTACGGCTGCTGGCGTATTCTCGGATGTGATGCGTACTTTAGGTTGGAAGCTAGGGGTATAACGACAATGAGTTCAAGTGATATGGATGTAGTGGTTTATGCCCCAGCATCAATTGGTAATGTAAGCGTAGGTTTCGACGTTCTGGGGGCGGCGGTGTCTCCAGTCGATGGCACACTATTGGGTGACCGAGTATTGGTTAAGTCTGGGGCTGAGCCGTTCAGCCTAAAGGCGGCGGGTGATTTTGTTGAGAAGCTGCCAACCGAGCCCAAAGAGAACATCGTTTACGATTGTTGGGTGGTGTTTGCTCGTGAGCTAGACAAAAAAGGCGTCGAGCTCAAACCACTTGAGATGACGTTAGAAAAGAACATGCCAATCGGCTCTGGTTTAGGCTCAAGCGCATGTTCTATCGTTGCGGCATTAGATGCATTGAACCGATTCCATGGACAGCCGCTTGACGAGACAGAGTTACTGGCGCTGATGGGAGAAATGGAAGGCAAGATCTCTGGTGGTATTCACTACGACAACGTCGCGCCGTGTTACCTTGGCGGTGTGCAATTGATGCTTGAAGAGTTGGGTATCATCAGCCAAGAAGTGCCTTGCTTTGACGATTGGTACTGGGTGATGGCATATCCGGGTATCAAAGTATCAACAGCAGAAGCGCGTGAGATCCTACCATCTCAATACCGCCGACAAGATATCATTGCTCATGGTCGTCATCTTGCGGGCTTTATTCATGCGTGTCATTCTGGTCAGCCAGAACTTGCTGCAAAAATGATCAAAGACGTGATCGCAGAACCGTATCGTGAGAAACTGCTTCCGGGTTTTGCAAATGCACGTCAATACGCAGCGTCTGCGGGTGCATTGGCAACCGGTATTTCTGGCAGTGGTCCGACACTGTTCAGTATTTGCAAAGAGAAAGATGTCGCTGAGCGAGTTGCTCGCTGGTTAGAACAGAACTACGTACAAAACGAAGAAGGATTCGTCCACGTTTGTCGTTTAGATAAGCAGGGTTCGAAAGTAACAGGAAGTGAGCTATGAAGCTTTACAATATAAAAGAAAATGATGAACAAGTTTCCTTTGGCCAAGCCGTTCGCCAAGGATTAGGCCGTAACCAAGGTCTATTTTTCCCATCGGAATTACCAAAATTTGAAGATGTTGATGCTCTGCTGGCAGAGGACTTTGTCTCTCGTAGTACGAAAATCCTATCAGCACTGATTGGCGATGAGCTGGCGGAAGAGCAAGTTAACGCATTGGTTGACGCTGCATTCCAATTCCCAGCGCCAATCAACCAAGTAAAAGATGGTGTTTACGCTCTGGAGCTTTTCCATGGTCCAACGCTTGCGTTTAAAGACTTTGGTGGTCGCTTTATGGCGCAATCTCTTGCTGCAGTTTCGGACGGAGGCAAGATCACTATCCTAACGGCAACTTCTGGCGATACTGGCGCAGCCGTTGCGCACGCTTTCTACGGTATGGAAGATATCAACGTTGTGATTCTGTACCCGAAAGGCAAAATCAGCCCACTGCAAGAGAAGCTATTCTGTACGCTTGGTAAGAACATCCATACTGTCGCGATCGATGGAGACTTCGATGCGTGTCAGGCTCTGGTTAAGCAAGCTTTTGATGATTCTGCACTGCGTGAAGAGATCGGTCTTAACTCTGCAAACTCAATCAATATCAGCCGTTTGATGGCGCAAATCTGTTACTACTTTGAAGCAGCTGCGCAAATGAGCAAACAAGAGCGTGAAAACCTAGTTGTATCAGTACCAAGCGGTAACTTCGGTAACCTAACTGCTGGTCTACTGGCAAAAGCACTGGGTCTGCCTATTAAGCGCTTCATCGCTGCAACGAATGCCAATGACACTGTGCCACGTTACCTAGAAACGGGTCAGTGGGCGCCGAAACCAACAGTTGCAACAACATCGAACGCAATGGACGTGAGCCAACCAAACAACTGGCCTCGTATCGAAGAGCTATGCCGCGTGAAAGAGTGGGGCTTGGAGACGCTAGGTAAAGGTGCAGTGTCTGATGAGCAAAGCGCTCAGTCGGTGAAAGACCTATACGCACTTGGCTACCTATGTGAGCCACACGGTGCGATTGCTTACCGCGTTCTTGAAGAGCAGCTGCAAGAGGGGGAAACAGGTCTGTTCCTATGTACTGCTCACCCAGCGAAGTTCAAAGAAGTTGTGGATGATATTCTAGAATCCGACATCGACCTTCCTGCACCACTAGCGAAGCACGCTGCGATGGAGCTCCTATCGGAAGATCTCGACGCTGACTTTGACGCATTGAAACAAGTACTGCGCCGCGTGCAGTAAGCTTCAAAAGTACAGTCAGTAGCAAAAACAGAAATAACGAGAGGTGAATGAGCAATCATTCACCTTTTTTATTGCTAGTAAGTTTTAACTCTCTTTAAGATTGAAAAACGAACTTAACTACATGAGATGGAAAGAGCAGCATGCATTTTTTGATTTTTCTTGGCTCAGTGAGAGACAGCACGCCACCACGACCAGCGCGCTTAGGAATGCGAGTCAGTAGAGCGTGTGAAAAACTTATCGCGAGTCAGCACTCACAACATACGGTCGAAATCATTGACCCATTGAACTACGACTTTGGTGATGTGTTTAAGCCCGAGTTTGCTTATCACCGCTCAAAAGTGCCGGAGCACCTCAGCGAGTTGGCAGATAAAATCAAACATGCTGACGGGTATGTGATGGTTAGCCCGGAATACAATCATTCGATGAGTCCTGCTTTGGCAAACATGCTTAATCACTTTGGCAGCTCGCTGTTTTCCTATAAGCCAAGTGCTATCGTGACCTATTCTGCAGGACAATGGGGTGGCGCTCGTGCAGCAGTGTCGATGCGCACTTTCTTATCTGAGTTGGGATGCTTGCCTGTGTCGGCAATGATCCATATTCCGAAAGCACAAGAGGTGTTTGATGAGCACGGTGTTGTTGCGGATGAGTCGGAGCAGGCGCAGTGGGATAGCTATATGAATCGCACTTTGCATCAACTGATTTGGTGGGCAGAAGGGGCGTCATTGCAAAGAGAGAGGCTTGATCCAACCTCGTTGGCACAAGCGTTCAAGAAAGATCCTTCGCAAAGAAACGCACCTTAGAAAGATGCGTTCGCCACTATCGGAGGGGACTCGAAGGATCCAGAAACAAAAAAAGCTTGGTCATTGCTGACCAAGCTTTTTAAATTCTAGCAAGCTAGTCTACTGAGAGATTATAGAGACTCAGTAAAAGTACGAGCGATTACATCACGTTGTTGTTCTGGAGTTAGCGAGTTGAAACGTACTGCGTAACCAGAAACACGGATAGTTAGCTGTGGGTAGTTCTCTGGGTGTGCAACTGCATCTTCTAGAGTTTCACGCTTAAGAACGTTCACGTTTAGGTGTTGACCGCCTTCAATGCGAGGAGCTGTTTCGATTGCTACTTCGCGGCTTTCGTAGTCACCTAGGTCGCTGATTGCGATAACTTGGTCTGCTTCGTAAGTTGATGCTGCAGCAACACAACGCGCTTCGTTCTTCTCGCTATCTAGTAGCCAGATTGAGTTTAGTAGTTCGTCGTTAGCTGCTTTAGTAATTTGGATACCTTGGATCATCACTATCTCCTAGACCACTTACGTGGTGATTATTGGTGTTAATTTTCGAATTTTTGTCGAGCTAAGTATTATATAGCGAATATCCATTATTTTAATATTGATTTAAGTCAAAAAACAACCAAAAACCTTAATTTTTTGAAGGTAATTTTCTTGCGCTAAATCAATAAAACGTTTGAAAACATACTATTTACAATTTATTTGATAATATAAAAAATATTTAATAGCTCATTTTGTTGTAAATTTACTACAAAATGAGCTCAAAACTTAACCTTGCTAACGCAACTGCCTGTATTTAGGTAGCCATACTGAAAGTCTAAAGTGATTAAATGACAAACATAAAAAACACGTTTGGAAACAAATTTATTGGTGCTCATGTCTCGGCTGCGGGCGGTGTTGACCAAGCGCCTCTTCGCGCTCGCGAAATTGGTGCGAATGCATTTGCTTTGTTTACCAAGAACCAACGTCAGTGGGTTGCGAAGCCGCTTGAAGAGAAAACCATTAGCGCATTCAAAGCGAACTGCAAAATGCTTGGCTTTGGCGCAGAGCATATTCTTCCCCATGATTCTTATCTGATTAACTTAGGTGCGCCGGAAGAAGAAAAGCTGAATAAATCCCGCGCGGCGTTTATTGATGAGATGGAGCGTTGTAATCAACTTGGGTTAACGCTGCTGAATTTCCATCCTGGCAGTCATCTAAAGAAAGTGTCGGAACAAGAGTGCTTAGCGACGATCGCCGAGTCGATCAATCTTGCGCACAAAGCGGTGCCCAATGTGATCGCTGTGATTGAGAACACAGCTGGTCAGGGGACAAACCTAGGTTGGAAGTTTGAGCACCTTGCTGAAATCATCGATCAAGTGGAAAACAAAGAGCGTGTTGGCGTATGTCTCGATACTTGCCACACGTTTACCGCCGGCTACGATCTGCGTACTAAAGAGGATTGTGAGCATACCTTTGCTGAATTCGATCGTATTGTTGGGATGCACTATTTAAGAGCAATGCATCTAAATGATTCAAAAGTTGAATTCGCTAGCAAGGTTGACCGCCATCATTCATTAGGTAAAGGCGAGATCGGTTGGAGTTGTTTTGAGTACATCGCTAAAGATCCGAGCTTTGATGGTATACCTCTGATTTTAGAGACAATTGATCCCGATATTTGGCAGCAAGAAATCAATACTTTGCGCAAATTCCATATCGAAGAGATCGCTAATTCGTAACGAAACAGCGAAGTTGGCATCCTTCTTTCTTAGCTAGATACATGAGCCATTCGCGCTTGTTTTAAATGCCTGAATCCTGAGTGGTATTTAGGCGAAGCTAGTTAGGAGGATGACAGCATGTCTCGACCAGTTTCTTTGAGCCCAGTGACACACACTCGACGAGTATTACGTTTACCAACCCCAAATCGCCATATATCAGGGCAGGGGCACTATCGAACGCCGCAGCGCAATTAGCGGTACTAGTTCTAGTTATCTCAGGCTGTATTAGGTGTCGCACCGGTCAACGCAGACAGTTCGCGTATCTGTTTTTGAGAAGCCGTCTCAAGCTGGTGGTAAGTTTTTGTTTGTTTTGGTTTCGCTCGTTAGAATAGAGGGAAACTTTAGGATAGGAACCTTCCATGAATCAGTTACCCACTTGGCACGATGTAATCGGCGAAGAAAAACAGCAGAGCTACTTTGTCGACACTTTGAATTTTGTTGAAGCAGAGCGAGCGGCGGGCAAAGCTATCTATCCGCCAGCCAAAGACGTGTTCAACGCGTTTCGTTTTACCGAGTTCAATGACGTTAAGGTTGTGATTCTAGGACAAGACCCTTACCACGGCCCTAACCAAGCACATGGTTTGTGCTTCTCTGTATTACCTGGCATCAAAACCCCGCCGTCTTTGGTGAACATGTACAAAGAGCTGGCGCAGGATATTGAAGGTTTCCAAATTCCTCAGCATGGCTTTTTGCAAAGTTGGGCAGAGCAAGGGGTGTTGCTACTGAATACTGTATTGACGGTAGAGCAGGGTAAAGCGCACTCGCATTCGAAAACTGGCTGGGAAACGTTTACTGACCGCGTTATTGAAGCCATTAACCAGCATCAAGAAGGTGTGGTGTTCTTGTTATGGGGGTCACACGCGCAGAAAAAAGGGCGTTTTATCGACCGTAATAAACATCACGTGTTAACGGCTCCGCACCCGTCACCATTATCTGCTCACCGAGGATTTTTTGGCAGTAAGCCATTCTCACAAGCAAACCAGATTCTTGTTCAGCAAGGGAAAGAAGTGATCAATTGGCATTTGCCAATGACGGTATAAAGCCCACTTTTCCTCTTAATATAAAGAAAGAAAAAATAGTACAGCGATCGTGACACTACGATCGCTGTTTTTTTGAACACCGTCGAGTCAGGTATTGGCTTTCTCATATACACTTATTAAAAGTAGGTGTTAAGGAGAGACGCTATGATGATCGAAAGAATTCGACGCGAACACGGCTATATGGTCCGTCTGTTGGCGATACTGCGCCACAAATTGAATGAGATTAAACAAGAGCACGCTATCAACTATGCGTTGGTGAGTGAAATTGTGGATTACCTCTCTAACCATTCGGAAAAGATTCACCACCCTAAAGAAGACATTCTCTACCACTATTTTCTGGAACACTACGGTCAGCAAAAGACCATGGAAAACTTAGAGCTTGAGCATCAAGAGTTAGCGGAGAAAACCAAAGCGTTTTCGATGTTAATAGAGATGATCCTTCAGGATGCAGTTGTCCCACAAGACATGTTTATTGCACAGTTAGAAGATTTCATTGTGACCCAAAAACGCCACCTTGAGCTGGAAGAGCGCCAAATCTTACCTCTAATTGAAGAGCTCTTTACTTCTGAAGATTGGCAGTACGTTGAAAGTTTATGGCATGAGAATGAAGACGACCCAGTGTTTGGTAATACGATTGCCGATCGCTACAAGCAGCTCGCCGATCGAGTACGTCAGAGTGACGCTGAGTTTGTCTAAATCATAAAAATGGCGAAGTAAACGATTGCGTAAGCAGGGTTTGTTTCGTCATTTTCTTATCCAGTGGGAATCTCTGGGAAATTGTTTGGCTAATGCTATGAGTAAAAACTGAGGGAAATTCTCAACAGGTAAGAATTGGTGTTATGCCAATAGAGTCAGACTCAAAATCCTCCCATTTTTTTGGTATCCATAAAAGACAAAAGGCACCTTCGAGGTGCCTTTTGTACAAATTATAGTTTGATGTCATCCAGAGTGATGTCGTTGCAGACATCGAGTTCACGCAGTTCCTTGAGTAAAGTGCGTCTATCGTTCATTTCTTCAATTTCTCGCCACTTACGCTTCACTGGTTTCGAACGAGATTTGGTTGTTGAGGTAGTATCCAGACCAAATAGGTCATCGAGTTGAAAGCCTTCCATAAGCCACCTTTACCTTTTTCTATCTAAACTGTTATATCCAGTCCTTGTGGAGTTTTTTAAGTACCACAATAGCCGTGAGGATAACCATGATATATTTCGCATTTGTGTCGGTAACATGACATTTTCGTGCAAAAATACTCACAGAATCACATTTTGCATGCATTTAAAATGAACAAAAAATAAGCGAACGATCTCACGAAAACGATTAAATGAAGAGATTTGGTATGTTAATTCGAAGGGCTTATTTCACTCAATTTTTGAATACTAAGGTTGCATAGCATCGCTTTGATTAAAATGTATCCAACGGTAACAAACCAACACAGGAAATATTTGTCGGATACCTTGTGATTGCTAGCCTCATTAAAAATAAACGATACGTCGTTTTGTTAAGTTTGAGGGGGCTAGTTATGTTGAATTTTGATAAACAAGATGTTGCTGCTTGTGAGCGTTAAGTTTTCCTTTTATGTTAACTTTTGGTGACTTTATAGTGAAAAATAACAAGATTATTTTACTTGTTGCATATTGATTTTTGCCTTTCGAGGCTGCATTATCCGCCCGTCAAAAAATACGCTGGTACGTAAAATGGATGCATGAAGCGACATTTACGATTCTAGATTGCACAATAAACATTACTCAAAAAGCTAAGCACACTTTGACACTTAGCAGGCAATCTGGTGGATGGCTCGGAAGCAAAGACCGGCGCAACTCACTTTGAGGTACACATGACAGACTTAATCAATTTGATGAACGATCTCCTTTGGGGTTCGATTCTGGTTTATCTTCTTGTTGGTGTAGGAATCTACTTCACCGTTCGATTGGGTTTCATCCAATTCCGTCACTTCGGTCACATGTTCTCTGTTCTTAAGAACAGCCGTAAAGCAGACAAAGCTGGTATTTCTTCTTTCCAAGCGCTTTGTACTAGTCTTGCTGCACGTGTAGGTACCGGTAACATGGCGGGTGTTGCAGTTGCATTGACTGCGGGTGGCCCTGGTGCAATCTTCTGGATGTGGTTGATTGCAATGCTTGGTATGGCGACGTCGTTTGCAGAAAGTACGCTAGCGCAGCTATACAAAACCAAAGATGATGATGGCAACTACCGTGGTGGTCCTGCTTACTACATGGAAAAAGGTTTGGGCATGCGCTGGATGGGCGTGCTGTTCTCGGTTTTCCTAATCATCGCTTTTGGTTTGGTATTCAACGCCGTTCAAGCAAACTCAATTGCAAACGCAATGAGCACTGCATTTGGTTGGGATGATCTTTACGTTGGTATCGCAGTTGTTGCGCTATCAGCAGTGGTTATCTTTGGTGGTATCAAGCGTATTGCGAAAGTAGCAGAGCTGATTGTTCCTGTGATGGCACTTGCTTACCTAGTGCTAGCACTGTTCGTTATGTTCTCTAACCTAGACAAACTTCCTGATGTACTGATGCTTATCTTCAAGAGCGCATTTGGTCTGCAAGAAGCAGCGGCTGGTGGTCTTGGTTACGCAATCGCACAGGCGATGATTAACGGTATCAAACGCGGCCTATTCTCGAACGAAGCTGGTATGGGTTCTGCGCCAAACGCGGCAGCATCAGCAACGCCTTACCCACCACACCCTGCATCTCAAGGTTATGTTCAGATGCTAGGCGTGTTCATGGATACTATCGTTATCTGTTCGGCGACTGTGGCTATCATCCTGATGTCAGGTGAATACGTAGGCCAAGCGACGGAAGTGACAGGTATCGAGCTAACTCAGCGCGCATTGAGCTCGCAAGTCGGCGATTGGGGCGGCATCTTTGTTGCTGTTGCAATCTTCTTCTTCGCGTTTACTTCTATCATTGCAAACTACTCGTACGCAGAAACGAACTTAATCTTCCTAGAGCACAACCACAAAGCGGGTCTAGGTATCTTCCGTATCGTTGTACTAGGTATGGTTATGTTTGGTGCGCTAGCTTCTCTACCAGTGGTTTGGTCATTGGCCGATGTTTCTATGGGTCTGATGGCGATTGTGAACTTGGTGGCGATTATCTTGCTATCAGGCATCGTGATTAAGCTGGCGAAAGACTACAACCGTCAGCTAAGCGAAGGCAAAGTGCCTACGTTTGATCCGAATGACTTCCCTGAACTGAAATCTCAGTTAGAAGAAGGTATTTGGGACAACAACAAGAAAGATAGCTAATTGATGTCCAATCATCGTTGAAAGCTATCAACACGATTCAAAAAGCCATGCAGACAATGCATGGCTTTTTTTGTACTCTAATGAAAAACAAAATTAGGGAAGTTAAAGTCATGCTTATCGTAGTTTCTCCAGCTAAAACGCTCGATTACGAATCACCACTCGCGACCGAGAAGTTTACTCAGCCAGACTTGGTTAGCTATTCAAAAGAGCTGATCGAGGTATGCCGTAAGTTAACACCTGCCGATGTTTCATCACTGATGAAAGTGAGCGACAAGATCGCTGATTTAAACGTCGGCCGTTTCCAAGAGTGGAGTGAAACCTTCACTACCGACAACGCGCGCCAAGCGATTCTTGCGTTTAAAGGTGATGTGTACACTGGTCTTGAAGCGGAAACTCTTTCAGATGCCGATTTCGATTACGCGCAAGATCATCTGCGAATGCTGTCTGGCCTTTACGGTCTGCTTAAGCCGCTTGATTTGATGCAGCCATACCGTCTTGAGATGGGCACTAAGCTAGCAAACGAAAAGGGCACTAACCTTTACCAGTTCTGGGGGAATGTCATTACCGATAAGCTGAATGAAGCGATTGCAGCTCAGGGCGACAACGTACTGATCAACCTAGCATCGAACGAATACTTCAAAGCGGTGAAGCCAAAGAACTTAGATGCACAAGTGATCACACCAATCTTCAAAGATTGTAAGAATGGTCAATACAAGGTGATCAGCTTTTACGCGAAGAAAGCGCGCGGCATGATGGCTCGCTACATCATCGAAAACCGTATCGAAAGCGTTGCTGACCTCACTAAGTTTGATGTTGCGGGTTACTACTTCGTTGAAGAAGAGTCGACACCAACAGACTTAGTGTTTAAGCGAGAAGAGCAAAACTGATTGAGCGAAGTTAAGTTTCAGCTCTGCTAAACAATTCAAACGAAAAGCCGGATAGTTATCCGGCTTTTTTTATTTCATCGAACACTGATCTTAATTTCATTTATTACATAAAAATTTTAGTTATTAAAAAATAGTTGAGTAAGAAGAATTAAAGTTGTATTTTGAATGCAACTTTAAAAATAAAGGAGTTCTCCTATGTCAGACTTCAAGCTCACACACAAAAAAGCCTCTAAGTTATCAGAGTACGTTGCACTGCGTATTACCAAGTTGCTGAAATTCACTCTGAACATCTTCTACGGCAAGAAATACGCAAAGCGAGCGGTGATTCTCGAAACGATCGCAGCTGTGCCCGGTATGGTTGCGGGCATGTTCAACCACCTCAAAGCGCTACGTCGAATGAAAGATGATGAAGGCTGGATCCGAGAACTCCTCGACGAGGCCGAGAACGAGCGCATGCACCTGATGATTTTCCTCGACATTGCCAAGCCGAGTTTGATTGAGCGTTTGCTCGTGCTGCTTGGGCAAGGCGTGTTTATTCTTGTGTATAGCTTCATCTATCTACTGTCTTCTAAAATCGCTCACCGTGTTGTGGGCTACTTCGAAGAAGAAGCATGTAATAGCTACACAGAGTACCTAGAGAAAATTGATAGTGGGGAAGTAGAGAACGTACCAGCTCCGACTCTGGCGGTTGATTACTATAAGCTGCCTGCTGATGCGATGCTAAGAGATGTGATTTTGCGGATTCGAGAAGATGAAGCGGGGCACCGTGACCGTAACCATGGCTTCGCGGATGCCTATGAAGACAAAACGCTTCCAGCCCATCAGCTGTAAACATGAAAAACAAAAAGAGCCGCGATTGCGGCTCTTTTAGATTTGGAATTAATCAGACGTGATTACTTTTTCTTGGCGGTTTTCTTCTTAGCTACTTTCTTCTTGTCGTCTTTTTTCTTTTTCTTCTTAAACACAGGTTTTTTGTGTTTAGGGCGCATCTCTTTCACGAAACGCTCTTTGATGTCTTCTTTTACGTAACGAGCAACGCGATCCATCATTGGTTGGTCGTGTGCTTCTACGATTGAGATAGCGTTACCTTTCTTACCAGCACGAGCCGTACGGCCGATACGGTGAAGGTATACGTCAGCCGTGCGCGGCATATCGTAGTTGATTACGTGTGATACGTCTGGAAGGTCGATACCACGCGCCGCTACGTCTGTCGCTAGTAGTACGTTAACTGTGCCTTCACGGAAGCGAGAGATTGCGTTGTTACGACGATCTTGAGGCATTTCACCTTGAATCCAAGAACATGGAATCTGTGCGCTCTCTAGTTGTGCACGAAGCTCCGCTAAACGCTCACGAGTCTTCAAGAACACGATAGTGCGTTCTGCTTGCTCTGTGATGATGTGTTTTAGCAGGGCAAGTTTATGCTCAGCGTCATCAGCACGGTGGTACCACTGTGCAATCTTCTTACGCTCACGCAGTGGTGACTTCGCGTCGATCTCTGCTGGTTCGTTCAGTAGGTCTGCTGTGAAACCTTCTACGCCTTTGCCTTCTAATGTTGCTGAGAACAGAAGGGTTTGTTTACGCCAGCGACATTCGTTAGACAGACGGTCAACCGTTGGCGCAAAGCCCATGTCTAGCATGCGGTCTGCTTCATCAAGGATTAGCCATTCAATTGCACGACAGTCAAAACGCTCTGCGTCAATGTATTCACGTAGACGACCTGGCGTTGCTACCACGATATCTTGTGTGGTTGCTAGGATGTCTGCGTGCTCTTGGTATTGAACGCCACCAGTGATGGTGAAGATGTTTAGCTTAGTGTTTTTCGCCAGTGCACGAGCTTGATCCGCTACCTGCATCGCAAGTTCACGAGTTGGCGTTAGGATCAGAATACGTGCAGGCCCAGGTTTACGACGTGGGAAATCTTGCAGGTATTGCAGTGCTGGCAGGACGAACGCTGCCGTTTTACCAGTACCAGTTGGTGCTGACGCTAGAATGTCACGACCATCTAACGCTTGTGGAATCGCTTCTGCCTGAATTTTAGTTGGGCGTTCGTAGCCCATCTCTTCGATGGCTTCTAGTAGGTTTTGGTCTAGATCAAGTTCAGCAAAGGTTCTGATCACAATGAGTTCTCCACAAGCAAAGCTTGGTTAATGGTTCGCCACAGCAGCATAGAATATAAAAAGGTCGCACATTATAAAGTGATTGGTGACAAGGATCACATGTTATTTCACATCTTAAGATAAAACTCGCGAGTTAGCTGAGTAAAGTCGTCGCTATAACCCTCGCTTGAATGGATGATCAAATGCGTTTCCTGAGTATCACAAGCTTGTTTGGCTAATTCAAACAGTAAACGGTGCACGGGCTTTTTCTGTGATGGTTGCACGCGGCACAGACGTGACAAGTGCCACCCCTGTTGCAGCGCCATAGTAATAAATTGCTCGCCTTCGGTAATCGGCAGGACGAAATTGGCTGTCCCCTCATCCGTCAGCAGTTCATGACATCGGTTGAGTAATGCGCTGTGCTGCAAGGTATCTGTGTGTCTGGCGGTTGCGCGTTGGCTTTGTTTCGATTGCTCACCACTGTTGAAGTAGGGCGGGTTACAGATGATGCGTTCAAAACGATGTTCAGGTGCAAACTGCAATACATCGCTGTGGTGAAGGCTGAGTCTGTCTGACCATGGTGATTGAGCGAAGTTTTGTTTTGCCGCTTCGATCGCTGTGATTTCGATATCAAGGGCGGTGATTTGCGCTGAAGGAAATCGCTGCGCGCACATTAAGGCCAGCAAACCTGTGCCCGTGCCGACGTCCAAAATTTTATTCTGTGGTGTGCAATTTGCCCAAGCACCAAGCATCACACCATCGGTACTGACAGGCATGCCACTTTCGCCACCGTGAATGGAAAATTGCTTGAACTTGAAGCCTTTAGTCTGAATTCTTTCGCTCTTCATGATTGTTTTATATTTACTCAATAATAGAGAGAAATGCTCTATTGTTTCTTAATTGTGTAGATTGTTATCTTGTTGGTTATTAAATTGTATTCTCAATTGATCGAGACAAATAACTGGTCATAAAACCTAGAGTAGTGATATTCACTGCTTTTAAGTTGGCGAACTAAATTAATATGGTGTTTTTTTCTTAAAGGTTGCCAAATGATGGGTCTTTCGTCATTATGCGGCGGAAAATTTATAGATTGAACCACAGGTACTCATTTTATTTGGGTATACAAAAAGTGGTCGATGCATACACAACATTCATTAATTCAGAAAAAGGGTTATCTGTGAAGCAGACGTTAAAACTAACAGATATTATCGCAGTAGGCTTTATGCTATTTGCGTTCTTTTTGGGTGCCGGCAACATCATCTTTCCACCACTAGCGGGTCAGCTAGCGGGTGATCATCTGATGCCAGCAATGTTCGGTTTCTTGCTAACAGCGGTAGGTCTACCTCTTATTACTATCGTTGCTATTGCTGTAGCAGGCGGCTCTTGGGATCATTTGACTCAAGATCTTCCAAAGAAAGCAGCAGTGCTGATGGCGGCGTTGATCTTCATCATCATCGGCCCTGCATTTGCTGCACCTCGTACTGGCCTTGTGGCTTACGAGATGGCTATCAAACCATTCTTCTTAGATGCATCACAAGCGCATCTAACGTCATTCTCAATCTTGTTCTTCGCGGTAGCAATGGCTTTCGCTTGGTTCCAAGGTCGTTTGATTGACTTGATTGGTAAAGTGCTAACGCCAGTACTGTTCCTTGGCCTTATCGTTCTTGCGATTGCTGTGTTTGTTGACCCGCAAGGCGAAATGATGGGCGCGCATGGCGAGTACCTAACTCAGCCGCTAACCAAGGGCTTCCTTGAAGGTTACAACACCATGGATACGTTCGCATCGTTGATGTTCGGTATGCTAATGGTGGATGCACTTCGTAGCAAAGGCATCACTGAGCGCGCGGCAACAACGAAATACCTAATCTGCGCTGGTTGTATTGCCGCAGCGGGTCTTGCGTTTGTATACATCTCATTGTTCTACCTAGGCGCGACGAGTGCAACTATTGCAGCGGGTGCAGACAACGGTGGTGCAGTACTGAGCCAGTACGTTCAAGCGTTATTTGGTCCTTACGGCCAGATTGTTCTTTCAATCATTGTACTGTTGGCATGTTTGACGACAGCGATCGGCCTTATCTCGGCATGTTCAGATTTCTTTAGCTCTAAGACAAAACTGACTTACAAGCAGTGGGTTATTATTAACGGTGCGGCTTGTGCTCTAATTGCTAACGTTGGTCTAGCTCAACTGATCTCTCTATCAGTGCCAGTGCTATTTGCACTTTACCCTGTAGCGGTTGCATTGGTTGCGCTAACGTTTGTTCGCAGCAAGCTGCCAAACCCACGTGTGGCATACCGATCTGTACTACTAGTATCTCTACTGTTTGCATTGATTGATGCTGCGAAAGTAGCGGGCCTAGACGTATCTGCATTCGACATGCTGCCACTATTCGAAGTGGGCATGGGTTGGGTTCTACCAACGTTTGCAGCGATTGTTTGCATGTTCTTTGTTGCTAAATCTTCACAACCAGAGTTGACTGAAGAAGCGGCATAATTGCTGACTCGCAAGATTAAAAAAGCCCGGTGAAGTGATTCACCGGGCTTTTTGTTTGTCTGTTGTATCGTCACTGCTATTGCTGACTTATAGCGTGTCGTGAAACTCCACCAACACTTGCTCACACCATTTCTCGATGCGTTCGTCACTCAGTTCATACTGGGAATCTTCATCCAGCGCTAAGCCGACAAACTGGCTGCCATCTTCAGTCAATGCTTTTGACGCTTCAAACTCATAACCTTCGTTTGGCCAGTAGCCAATGAATTGCGCACCAGTCGCTTTGAGTTCGTCATGCAGGAGACCCATCGCGTCAAGGTACCATTCGCCATAGCCTTCTTGGTCACCCAAGCCAAACAGAGCAACCACTTTGCCTTTTAGCGGTGTCGTTGCAATGTCTTCCCAGATTGCACTCCAATCTTCTTGGATTTCACCGAAGTCCCAAGTCGAGATACCAATCAGCAGTAAATCGTAGTCTGCCATCAGTGACAGCGGTGTCTCTTTCACGTTGTGAATGTCGACAAGGTCTTCACCAATGATATTGCGAATTTTCTCTGCTGCCATTTCTGTGTAGCAGGTGGTTGAGCCGTAAAAGAGTCCGATTTTCATTATATTCGTCGTTTTTTGTGTTGCTGTTGTGGCAGATTCTAACCATAAAACGGGGAAGATTGCAGCGAATATCCCGCGGGAGATGATTTTTTTATGGTATTGGTTGGGCTCTTGCCTTACTCTCAATACTGTAAATATAAACAGATAAGGAAGCATTCATGACGGCACAACAGCCTGTCAATCAACAAGATTTTGGCCTTGTTGAGCAATTCTTAGATGCGATGTGGATGGAGCGTGGCCTATCAGAGAACACGTTGGCTTCCTACCGAAATGATTTAATGAAACTGCTCGCGTGGATGGAGCAACACAGCTACCGTTTGGATTTCATCAGTCTGTCTGGCTTGCAAGAATACCAAAGCTATCTTGTAGATTTAGATTATAAGCAGACTTCCCGCGCGCGTATGCTGTCGGCGATTCGCCGTTTGTTCCAATACATTCACCGTGAAAAAGTACGCGCGGATGATCCGAGTGCTTTGTTGGTCAGCCCAAAGTTGCCGCAGCGCCTACCTAAAGACATCAGTGAAGAGCAAGTCGATGCTCTGCTAGATGCGCCAGATCCGAATGACCCAGTTGAGCTGCGTGATAAAGCCATGCTAGAACTGCTTTACGCGACAGGTCTGCGTGTGACAGAGCTAGTCAGCTTGACAATGGAAAACGTCAGTTTGCGCCAAGGGGTAGTGCGCGTGACGGGTAAAGGTGGTAAAGAACGCCTTGTCCCAATGGGAGAGAACGCGGTCGATTGGATTGAAACTTTTATCCAACAAGGTCGGTCTGCTTTATTAGGGGAGACTACGTCAGATGTGGTTTTCCCGAGTAAACGTGCTAGGCAGATGACTCGCCAAACGTTTTGGCACCGTATCAAGTACTATGCTGTGATTGCTGGTATCGATACTGACCAGTTGTCGCCGCACGTACTTCGCCATGCTTTTGCAACACACTTATTGAACTATGGCGCAGATCTCAGGGTCGTACAGATGCTGTTGGGGCATAGTGACTTATCGACCACGCAAATTTATACTCACGTGGCGACTGAGCGATTGAAACAAATCCACAGTCAACACCACCCAAGAGCATAATGATGGTTTGGTTCATCCATTGTCTCATTGGATGAAAGGATTTAATTTTAAGGTGAATTTAATGAGCGTATTACGCCGACTAACTCTGCTGACTTTACCGTTTTTCGTTACCGCTTGTGGTGCTGAAGAAAGTCAGGCAAAAACGGAAACTCCTGCACAACAAGTCGCACCAGCGGCAAAACAGACTTTTGATGAGGCCGCACTAAAAGCCAAGTTCTCTAAGTTGGGGGTATCTATTCTTGATATCCAACCATCAGACGTTGCTGGTTTATTAGAAATTCAAACCAATGGTGGTGTGTTGTTCGCATCAAACGATGGTAATCACTTTATTGCCGGTACGCTTTACGCCATCGATGATAACGGCGGCTACAAAGACGTTGTTGCTGAACGTCAAGCACCATTGAATGCAGCAAAAATCGCGAAGTTCTCTGACAGCGTGATCGAATATAAAGCGGACAACGAGAAATATGTGGTGACGGTATTTACGGATATCACATGTGGTTACTGTGTGCGTCTGCATAGCCAAATGCAAGGTTACAACGACTTAGGCATTACTGTTCGTTACATGGCGTACCCTCGTCAAGGCGCAACAGGCCCAGTCGCTGAGCAGATGGCAACTATTTGGTGTGCAGAGGATCCTCAATCCGCTATGCACAACGCAAAAGTGGAACGTACATTCGATAACCCAGCAAAAGATCTTAAGCAGTGTAAAGAGACTATCCAAGCGCATTACAACCTAGGTCGTGAGCTTGGTATCTCTGGTACACCTGCGATCTTCCTACCAAACGGTGAGCTAGTAGGTGGTTACCTTCCGCCAGCAGATCTGCTAAAACGTTTAGAGCAACAATAATCCTTTAAGGAGCAGAGCCAGCAGTACTCGCTGGCTCTTTTCAAACATGATAGAAATTCAACGACGTCCCGAACCGGATCTTTCTCTTCTTCCTGATTCCATTCCTGCCATTCTAAAGCGCATTTACATTAACCGTGGCATCACGGATGTGGCTCAACTAGAGACCTCTGCACGCGGTTTGCATTCGTACCAACAGTTGGGGGGCATTGACCAAGCGGTTGAACTGCTGTTCCAAGCCATTAATGAGCAAAAACGCATTATTGTCGTAGGCGACTTTGATGCCGATGGTGCAACCAGCTCTGCTTTGTCGGTGCTTGCCTTACGTATGCTGGGCAGCAATAACGTGGATTACTTGGTGCCGAACCGTTTCGAAGATGGCTATGGACTGAGCCCGGAAGTGGTTGATCAAGCTTTAGAGCTTGGCGCA
Source organism: Vibrio sp. B181a (assembly GCF_030248375.1). Classification (NCBI taxonomy): domain Bacteria; kingdom Pseudomonadati; phylum Pseudomonadota; class Gammaproteobacteria; order Vibrionales; family Vibrionaceae; genus Vibrio; species Vibrio sp. B181a. Next base: position 76,523 of record NZ_JAHGAD010000025.1, read on the forward strand.
GAGATGATCATGACGGTGGATAACGGGGTCTCGTCGATTGAGGGTGTCCGTTATGCTAAAGAAAATGGCATTACGGTGCTGGTGACTGACCACCATTTACCGGGGCAAGTGCTTCCGGATGTGGATGCGATGGTGAACCCAAACCTAGACAGTTGTGCTTTCCCATCGAAAGCGTTGGCTGGGGTAGGTGTGGCTTTCTATCTGATGATGGCGCTGTGTGTGTACATGCGCAAACAGAACTGGTTCGCGCAGCAAGGCATGCAAGAGCCTAAGTTGATGGAATTGATCGACTTAGTAGCACTTGGCACTGTCGCCGATGTTGTGCCGCTGGATGAAAATAACCGTATCCTTGTACACCAAGGTTTGCAGCGTATTCGTGCAGGTAAAGCACGTCCCGGCATTCAAGCCTTGATTGAAGTCGCGAAGCGCGATGCACGTCGTTTGGTCGCGTCTGATTTTGGTTTCGCTCTGGGACCACGCATTAACGCCGCAGGTCGCTTGGATGACATGTCATTCGGTGTCGAGCTGCTGATGTGTAACAACATCCATGCCGCGCGTCGCATGGCGAGTGAGTTGGACGGTTTGAACCAAACTCGTAAAGAGATTGAAGAAGGCATGAAGCAAGAGGCGATGGCTTTTTGTGAGCGTCTTCAGTTTGGTGAAAACAGTGAACTGCCATACGGCCTAGCACTGTTCCAACGTGATTGGCACCAAGGCGTGATTGGTATTCTTGCTTCGCGTATCAAAGAGAAGTTCCATCGTCCGGTTATCGCCTTTGCTGATGGTGGTGAAGGGACAATTAAAGGTTCTTGTCGCTCTATCCCGGGGCTTCACATGCGTGATGCGCTGGATTTCATCGATACACAAAACCCTGGTTTGATCATCAAATTTGGTGGCCACGCGATGGCGGCGGGCTTAACCATCAAAGAGCAAGACTTTGAACGCTTTAGCCGTTTGTTTGATGAAGTTGTGAAGAAAGAGTTGGATGAAGCAGCGCTGAAAGGTGTGATCATGTCTGATGGTGAGCTTAAGCCTGAAGAGTTTTCCATGCATGTCGCGGAGCAGCTGCGCTCGGGTGGTCCTTTTGGTCAAGCGTTCCCAGAACCTATCTTTGATGGCGAATTTAAAGTATTGCACCAAAAGCTGGTGGGTGAGAAGCACCTTAAGCTGATGTTAGAACCGCTTTATAAAGGCCATCCAACCAATGTGATGATTGATGGGATTGCGTTTAACGTTGATTTGCGTCGTTGGCCAGATGCATCGGTCAAAACAGTACGTCTAGCGTATAAGTTGGATGTGAATGAGTTTCGTGGCAATCAATCATTACAGCTAATGATTGACCTCATCGAAGCCAAGTAATACCGAGAACGTCACTTCTTATAGAGTACGGTCGCCTTTTTGTGGGGCAAAAATTTTATGACCGTGCTCTCTCTAATTGCAATCTGATTTCCCACCCGAAATTTTCCTGTATCTCCGTCACATTTTTGAGTAGAATTTCTCGGTTAAATTCTATTCTAAAATGTTGAGCCAACATGTTTGAAATCAATCCAATTAAAAACCGTCTGCAGGACGTGTCTGAGCGCACGAATGTCCTGAGGGGGTATCTTTGACTATGACGCTAAGAAAGAGCGTCTAGAAGAGGTCAACGCAGAACTTGAACAACCGGATGTATGGAACGAGCCAGAACGTGCACAAGCACTAGGTAAAGAGCGTGCATCTCTTGAAGCGGTTGTAGAGACGATCGATCAACTAGAACAAGGTGTAGAGGACGTTGAAGGTCTTCTAGAACTTGCGGTTGAAGAAGAAGATCAAGAAACGTTTGACGAAATCGAACCAGAACTTGCTGAGTTGGAAGAGAAGCTAGAACAGCTTGAATTCCGTCGTATGTTCTCTGGCGACCACGACAGCTCTGATTGCTACATCGATTTGCAAGCAGGCTCAGGTGGTACAGAAGCACAAGACTGGACCAACATGATGCTACGTATGTACCTACGTTGGGCTGAAGCGAAAGGCTTTAAGTCTGAGGTGATCGAAGTATCGGAAGGCGAAGTTGCGGGTCTTAAGGGCGCAACTGTGAAGATCTCTGGTGAGTACGCTTACGGCTGGCTACGTACAGAAACAGGCGTTCACCGTCTTGTTCGTAAATCGCCATTCGATTCAGGCGGCCGTCGTCATACCTCATTTGCTTCTGCGTTTATCTACCCAGAGATTGATGAAAACATTGATATCGACATTAACCCGTCTGACCTACGTATCGACGTTTACCGTGCGTCAGGTGCAGGTGGTCAGCACGTTAACACCACTGAATCTGCGGTACGTATCACGCACGTTCCAACGAACACAGTAGTGCAATGTCAGAACGACCGTTCTCAGCATAAGAACAAAGATCAGGCAATGAAACAGCTTCGAGCGAAGCTATTTGAGCTTGAATTGCAAAAGCAAAACGCGGAAAAACAAGCTAATGAAGACGCTAAGTCTGACATTGGCTGGGGTAGCCAGATCCGTTCTTACGTATTGGATGACTCGCGCATTAAAGACCTCCGTACGGGCGTTGAAAACCGTAATACTCAAGCGGTTCTTGATGGCGATCTGGACAAATTTATTGAAGCTAGCCTGAAATCAGGTCTATAAAGCTTTTCACCGACAAAAAACAGGATACATCGAAAATGACTGATGCTGTTCAAAACGAAACTGTACAAGAAGCCTCTGCACAAGAAGAGAACAAGCTAATTGCTGAACGCCGCGCTAAACTGGATGCAATCCGAAAGAGCTGCAAAGCGAACGGCCATCCAAACGACTTCCGTCGTGACGCACTAGCGGGCGACCTTCAGAAAGAGTTCGGTGAAAAGACGAAGGAAGAGCTAGAAGAGCTTAACCACGTAGTAGCAATCGCTGGCCGTATCATGGCTAAACGTGGTCCATTCTTGGTAATTCAAGAAACTTCTGGCCGTATCCAAGCTTACGCTGATAAAGCGGTACAAAAAGTACTGAAAGAAAAATACCAAGGTCTAGATATCGGTGACATCATCGGTGTTAAAGGTGCGCTGCACAAATCTGGCAAAGGCGACCTATACGTGAACATGGAAGAGTTCGAATTGCTAACCAAAGCACTTCGTCCACTACCAGAGAAGTTCCACGGTCTAACTGACCAAGAGATGCGTTACCGTCAACGTTACGTTGACCTAATCGTTAACGAAGATTCTCGTCAAGCGTTCGTAGTACGTTCTAAAGTAATGTCTGCAATCCGTAACTTCATGATCACTAAACAGTTCATGGAAGTTGAAACGCCAATGATGCACGTTATCCCTGGCGGTGCGAGTGCGCGTCCATTCATCACGCACCACAACGCACTAGACATGCCAATGTACCTACGTATCGCACCAGAGCTATACCTGAAGCGTCTAGTTGTTGGTGGTTTCGATCGCGTATTCGAAATCAACCGTAACTTCCGTAACGAAGGTCTTTCTCCGCGTCACAACCCAGAATTCACAATGATGGAATTCTACATGGCGTACGCGGATTACAAAGATCTGATGGACCTAACTGAAGAGCTACTAAGCTCAGTTGCTCTAGAAGTACTAGGTTCAACGTCAATGCCTTACGGTGATGACACGGTTGAGTTTGGCGGCACTTACACTCGTATGAGCATGTTCGAAGCAATCAAGCACTACAACCCAGACCACGCGCAAATCCAAGCGCTAACAGAAGAAGATATTCAAGACCGTGACCTAATGGTTTCTATCGCGAAATCTGTTCACGTTGAAGTAGAACCTTTCTGGACATGTGGTCAGCTTCTTGAAGAGATCTTTGGTGAAACAGCAGAACCTAAGCTAATGCAGCCAACGTTCATCACTGGTTACCCAGCAGATATCTCTCCATTGGCTCGTCGTAGCGATGACAACCCGTTCTTCACTGACCGCTTTGAATTCTTCATCGGTGGTCGTGAAGTAGCGAACGGCTTCTCTGAGCTTAACGATGCTGAAGACCAAGACGCGCGCTTTAAAGCACAGGTTGAAGCGAAAGAGTCTGGTGATGACGAAGCAATGTTCTACGATGCTGACTACATCACTGCACTAGAGCACGGCCTACCGCCAACAGCAGGCCAAGGTATCGGTATCGACCGCCTAGTTATGCTGCTGACTAACACGCACACTATCCGTGACGTGATCCTATTCCCAGCGATGCGCCCACAAGCGTAATCTCCTCGCTGAGTAATGAAAAAACCACCTGCGGGTGGTTTTTTTGTAACTTTAATTTGAGCTAATTCAACTATTTGCATTTAAGTCCGGATGGTATAGTCAAATAACCATTCGCCAAATCTCAATCTGTTGCATAGTCTTAATATTGAGACAGACTTCGTCAGGCACAGTCTCGATAATGTTACCCGTTCGCAAAGATGGGTTTGTGGAGCGAAATTTCTATCAACAATCAATAAGGGTTAAAGAATGGCTGGGCAGTTTAAGATGGATTCCATTCCGGGATCGCTAGTCGTAGTTGGCGGTACTTACGAACCTTGGTTATCAGTACTAGAACAAGTGGGATGGAAGTGTCACCAAGTGGGTGACTTACGTAAAGCCAACACATTGTTAGAAGATATTGGACCATGCATTGGTATAGTTGACCTCAGCCATGATGAGTTCAGTCTTAACGGTTTAGCTAACTTAGTGAGTTCTCATAAGCACGTGCGTTGGTTGGCGTTCATCCGCGAATCTCAACTTGGAACTGATACCATCTGTCAGTTCATCGTGAACTTCTGTATCGACTTCTTCACTGCGCCAATCCCAGATGCGCAGCTGCTAAGTACCATTGGCCACCAATTGGGCATGCTAAAACTAGAGAAGAAAGTCTGGCCAAGCTTTGGTAATAGCCTAGACATGGGGTTGATTGGTGAATCTATTCCAATGAAGCGTCTGCGTGATCAAGTGAAACGTATCGGTCCAACGGATGTGAGTATTCTTATCTACGGCGAAAGCGGTACAGGTAAAGAGGCCGTTGCGCGTGCGATTCATAAAGTCTCTTCACGCTCTCACAAGCCATTTTTGTCAATCAACTGTCGTGCACTCAACGAGCAACGTTTCCAAGCGGAAGTGTTTGGTATTGATGCCGATGAAGAGATGGGGCCAAGCCTACTTGAGCAAGCTGATGGCGGTACCGTTCTTTTCAATGACATCTTAACGATTTCGAAAGAGCAGCAGATGAATCTCTTGCGCTTCTTGCAAGAAGGCACGATTGAGACTCGTGATGGCGCGAAAAACGTTAATGTGCGTGTTCTGGCTGCGAACTCATCCGACGTTGAGAAAGCGCTAATCGATGGTGACTTCAATGAAGAGCTTTACCATTACATCAACGTACTACGTATCAATGTTCCAAGCTTGAAAGAGCGTGCGAGTGACATCGCTTTGTTGGCGCGTTTCTACCTGCAGGAATTCTCAAAAGAGTACAACTCACAGGCAAAGAGCTTCTCGGAAGATACTTTGAAGGCGCTGACGCGTTACTTCTGGCCAGGTAACGTCCGTGAGTTGATGAACCAAGTGAAACGCGCAGTTCTGATGTCTGATAGCGTCATGATTGAAGAGCATCACCTAGACTTGCCTCAACGTAATGACTCAAAACGCAGTCTGAAGTCGATTCGTGAGAAGAGCGAAAGAGATGCATTGCTGGTGGTGTTGGAGTCGCACTCTGGTCAGGTATCGAATGCCGCAAAAGAGCTTGGTGTATCGCGTGCTACCATGTATCGATTACTGAACAAACACAACTTGATTTCAGAGCAGACGGTATAAACCGTCTATCTGGCAGCAAGATTAAAGGAGCGGAATGTCGCTCCTTTTTTGTGCGTAAATGCTGAGTATTTATAAAACTCGAGTTTTTATATATTCCTTAGTTGAATATGTTATTCAAAAAACTATATGCAACCTGATTTTAGGCTAATGGTTTGTTTTCAAGCAAAAATACAAAAATGGTTTGATAAATATCCTCTGTTGCTTACAATTCAACCGTAACTCAATGAGTTATACCACATCAATCACGGATTAATTTTTAGCTAGGAGGCGCAAGATGAAACATTACGTTGTTAACACCACTGCTTGCGCTGATCGTATGTCTGATGTTCGCTCAACCTTCGAAGCGAGCAAACAAGACGCCAATGGCTCATTAGATTAAATTAATCCGTAACCTACCTCTTATTTCTAGGCTGCGGAAAAGTAGCGGCTTAGTCTCAACAGAATCTCTCTGTGTAATTAGCCCACTATTTTTCCCAGTCGATTATCTATCGCTATTTGGAGAAAAATTATGCGTCACTCTATCTATTTGAAATTGGCCACCGTGCTTTTGAAAGCTGATTTGAAACGTGAAGAAAAGCAATGGCAACGTATGGTTCGCCGTAATGCTCATCAAATCCCTTGGACAAATGAGCACTTGTTAAAAGATATTGGCTTAGATAAAGAAGGTCGTACAAATCATGTCAGTGTGCCTGATGCTGTCAAAGTTGAACGCCGAGTTCGTCATCTTCGCCGTGTTTTAACTGCGCGAATACCAACGTAATCAGTAACCCAAGTGGAACTGTCACTCACATATATTCGGTTCAACTTGGGTTTAACTCACTGATGCAAAGAGGCTGACCATTGTGGTCAGCCTCTTTGTTTTTGGTCCATTGGGAAATAAAACGCTACGGACACGGGTTTGAGTAAGTGGTGCCAATCGCTTGGATGTCATTGAGCAATTCTTCACTTAAATGAACATCGATACTATCGATGTTTGATTTGAGCTGCTCTAGGTTAGTTGCGCCAATGATGTTGGAAGCCACAAATGGGCGTTGATTGACAAATGCCAGCGCCATTTGCGCAGGATCTAAACCGTGGTCACGAGCTAGGTTTACATACGCTTCGGTGGCTTTTACGCCTTGCGGGGTGAAGTAGCGAGCAAAGCGCTCCCAAATGGTGCAACGTGCGCCTTCAGGTTTCGCTCCGTTTAGGTATTTACCACTCAAACAACCAAATGCTAGCGGTGAATAAGCCAGTAGCTGAACGCCTTCGTAGTGGCTGATTTCAGACAAGCCAACTTCGAAGCTGCGGTTTAATAAGTTATATGGGTTTTGGATGGAAACGATTCTCGGCAGGTCATGTTTCTCTGCCAAACGCAGTAGTGACATCACACCCCATGGGGTTTCGTTCGATACACCGATGTAACGTATTTTGCCCGCTTTGACTAACTCAGTCAGTGCTTCAAGTGTTTCGATCAGCGTGACTTCTTCTTGCTTGTCTGGGTAAGGGTAGTTGAGCTGTCCAAAGCAGTTGGTTTGACGTTGCGGCCAGTGCAGTTGGTATAGATCGACATAATCCGTTTGTAGGCGTTTAAGGCTGTCATCAATCGCGGTATGGATGTGTCGGCGGTTTAAGCTCATGTTCTCACGAATGTAGGGAACGTTGCGTGGACCTGCGACCTTTGTTGCCAATACGACTTTCTCACGCTTACCGCTTTTCGCTAGCCAATTACCTATGTATTGCTCAGTGAGTCCTTGTGTCTCAGCTTTCGGCGGAACGGGATACATCTCGGCAGTATCGATGAAATTCACCCCATGATCGAGGGCAAAGTCGAGCTGTTGAAACGCTTCTTGTTCGGTATTTTGCTCACCAAACGTCATAGTGCCAAGGCAGATCTTACTGATCTCGAGTGATGAGTGCGGTAGTTTTGTATATTGCATTTCACATCCTTGAAGAGTTACCGACTGAATAAGTCATTCCAATATAGGGGATTTTTAGTCGTGGTCGCAAATGATTTAGGTTTCTCTTTGTCGTTAACTCGAAACTTATCAATACGCTAACTAGACTTAAAGGATCTTGTGAAGGAGGTGCATTATGCAGAAGCATCAACTCGACATGTGGTTGCATGGCCACCACAAGGACTCTTACAAAACACCGAAGGTCTTTGTGATAGGTTGTTCTGATGTCTCTGACTATCTATTAGCAGTGGAGTACAAACACCAACTAGAGCCAATCAAAGATGGCGAAGATCCGATTCATTTTGGATCGTTAGATTTGGTAAAAGAGGAACTGCTTAGGTTAGGGATTGATAAAGCTTACTTGAGACTGCACAACGCTTACGATGAATTTGGTAGCGATGGCGCAGCCTCTTACTGTGACATTGAACTGTCACTGGTAACGCATTAATCACTCTGATTGGGCGTTAATATAATGCTTCAGTAGGATCTGCTCAGTAAATTGTGTCCTGAGATAGAAACCACGAGGCAGGGTTTTGATCGGTTTTCCGTTCGAACTGTACGCTTCCGTTAAAGCTTTCGCATTTGCAGCTTTCGGACGTAAGTGCAGCGCTTCTCCGTGTCTGGCGGAAATTTGATCAAACTTACCTAGTACGATCAATTCCATCAATTCTTCCCAATCGTTTTTCAGAATCTGCTCCTCTTCTTGATCTGGCGACCAAATCAACGGGCTGCCGACACGGCGCTCAGCCAACGGAATCTCGCGTTCACCTTCTACTGGTACCCAAAGCACACGGGACAGTTTATTACGTACATGACTGGTTTCCCATGTTAAACCTTGCACGCCAGTCAGTGGGGCAACAGAGACAAAGGTGGTCTCTAAAGGTTTGCCAGAATAACCGATCGGAATGCTCTTTAGCTCGATCCCAAGTTTGGCGAAATCTTGCTGAGGCTTGCTGCCGGCTGGGGCTCCCAAATGCCATTCGAGTAATTGACCGACCCAACCTTTATCGCGTTTCAAGTTTTCAGGAACGGTCATGCCGGCTTCTTCTGCGAGCTCGGCAAAGCTTAAGCCAGCAATGTCTTGCGCGCGTTCCATTAGTTCAGCTTCGGATTGTGGTTCTGGTTTCATAATGACAAGGTGGTATTGGAAAACGTCTAGTCTAACAAATTTGAATAAAATCCTCTGTCGAAGATTTCATCGAGCTGAATTAAGAATGATCAATTCATAACTTATCCACAGATTAGGAAGTGACCAATAGGATCTCTATGTAGGCTGGATGAATAAACAGTGGTTTAAGACATGATTGAGGCTTGATTTTATTGAGATGTCATGAAGTCCTACCTGTCCAATGTGGATAAATAACCGATTGTGCGATCTTTGACCGATCTGTATTTGGTGAAAAGATCATCAAAAAAAGTAAGATCATTAAATCATCAGAACCTAAATATATGTATTTATAATCAATGGCTTACTGTTTTTTGTTATCATTATTGAAATTGGCGCTTGTGATGGTTTTGAACAAAATTCTTTGTTGATAGCGTTTTCTTCACAAAGTTATTCACAGAAAAGGTGAATAAATGTGGGCTATGTCTCAATCTTGTGTTGATAAAATAATGTCTGTTCAAAAGATATCCAAAATTGGCCAAAAGCTAATAAATCTTGCTCATATCACATCAGTAAGTTTGCTAGTAATGGGGATATGTGGAAAAATCACGGTAATAAAAAATTATTCATAGAGGTTAGCCAGTGATAGATGGCGATGGTTACCGACTTAATGTTGGTATTGTGATATGTAATAACCATGGTCAGGTCTTCTGGGCTAAACGATACGGGCAACACTCATGGCAATTTCCACAAGGTGGGATTGACGAAGGTGAAACACCTGAACAAGCCATGTTCAGGGAGTTATATGAAGAAGTCGGTCTGACGAAAAAAGACGTTAAGATCATCGCAACAAGTCGTCATTGGTTAAGATATAAGCTACCAAAGCGATTGGTGCGTTGGGACTCCAAGCCTGTTTGTATCGGCCAAAAACAGAAATGGTTTCTGCTGCGATTAGAATGCGATGAATCCCGCATTAATATGCAGCGTGGGAAATCCCCTGAATTTGATGGTTGGCGCTGGGTAAGCTACTGGTATCCAGTTAGGCAAGTTGTTTCTTTCAAGCGTGACGTATACCGTCGAGCAATGAAAGAGTTTGCATCTTTAGCCATGCCTTTTCGAGAGCGCAAGACGAAAGGGAAAAGAAAAAAGCAACGTAGATAGAGGATTAACATGCTCAGTCAGCTAAGGGAAATAGTTGAAAAAGTCTCCAGAGTCGATGACGTGCATCTGGCACTCGACATATTGGTAAAAGAGACTTGCGCCGCCCTATGCACTGAGTGTTGTACTATTTACCTTGCTAATGAAGAAATGCAGCGCCTTGAGTTAATGGCAACTCAAGGCCTTACTTTTGAAGGCGATAGCATCCATATCAACTTCAATGAGGGCTTGGTCGGTTTGGTGAAGCGCAGTGCAGAACCGTTAAACTTGGCAGAGGCCTCCACTCACCCTGATTTCAAATTCTTTCCTCAATTGGGTGAGCAGGTTTACCACTCTTTTCTTGGCACCCCAATCATCCATCGTAAGCAAGTATTAGGTGTGTTGGTTATCCAGCAGAAAACGCCGCGTTTGTTCAGTGAGATGGAAGAGTCTTTCCTTGTTACCTTGTCCGCTCAGATTGCAATACTGATTGCCCATGCGCAAAATCTCGGTCATTGGCAACTTGCCTCTAAACCAACGGTGATTAAAGGGCTACCAGCTTCAACGGGTGTAGCGATAGGTGAGTTCTGGTTTGACAATACCCAGCCTAATTTGAGCGATGTTTTCCCTGCCTCTGCCTTAGATAAAGAACGAGAGCATGAACTGCTTGCGGTCGCGGTGGAAAGGGCGCTGAGCGATTTTCGTCGTATGCGTAAGAAGTTCGACAGTGAAATCAATAAAGACGCCTTGGCGATCTTCGACCTTTTTACTCACTTACTCAATGATCCAATGCTGCGTGGCGATCTCAAGAAGCAGATTGAAAAGGGCGATCGTGCTGACTGGGCATTGCGCCAAGTTGTTGAAACCTACTCGAACCGCTTTGCGCGTATGTCTGATGTTTACCTGCGTGAGCGCGCGCAAGATATTCGAGAGTTGGGACAACGTCTGCTGTATTTCTTGCACAACAGTGAGCAAGAGCATGCCTCGATTGATCGTCCGGTGATCTTGGTTGCCAATGAACTTACGGCGACTTTACTCGCATCAATTCCAAAGCAACATCTGTTGGCTGTGGTGTCACTAGAAGGTGCTGCAAACTCCCACGCTGCGATTCTCTCACGTGCATTGGGTGTTCCTGCCATCATGGGCGCGAACATCAACACCAGCGTCGTAAATGGTAAGAACGGCATTGTTGATGGGTACACTGGTGAGATTTATTTAGAACCGAACAGGCAGCTTCTGCGCGAGTATCGTAGCCTTGTTAGTGAAGAGTCTGAATTGTTCGCCATGGTGAACAAAGACTTAGCACTGCCTGCGATCACGCAAGATGATTGCCATGTTGAGGTAATGCTCAACGCGGGTTTGAGTGCCGATAGCAATATCGCGATCAACTCCGGTGTTGATGGCGTTGGTTTGTATCGAACGGAAATCGCTTTTTTACTTCAGCATCACTTTCCGTCTGAAGATGAGCAGTATCATCAGTACCAAGCGATTCTGAACAGTTACCCGAATCAACGCGTTGTAATGCGCACCCTAGATATCGGTGGTGATAAACCATTGCCGTATTTGCCTATTGATGAAGACAACCCATTTTTAGGCTGGCGTGGTATTCGTTTTACCTTGGATCACCCAGACATCTTTTTGATCCAATTGAGAGCGATGCTAAGGGCGAGTGCGGAAAGTGGCAACTTGAGCATTTTATTGCCAATGGTGTCAGGCATTAAAGAGTTCGACGACGCCGTCGCACTGATTAATCAAGCCTACAGCGAGGTGGTGTTGTTGGATGAGCGAATTCAAGCTCCGAAGGTTGGGGTGATGATCGAAGTGCCTTCAATGGTGTACTTGCTGCCGGCTATCGCTCACCGTGTTGACTTCGTTTCCGTCGGTACCAACGACTTAACGCAATATTTGTTGGCTGTCGATCGGAACAATTCCCGTGTTGCGGATGTCTATGAATCCATGCATCCAGCGGTATTGTTAGCGTTAAAACAGATTCACGATGTTTGCCACCAATATCAAGTGCCTGTGTGTATTTGTGGTGAGCTAGCTGGTGATCCATTTGGTGCGTTGCTCCTGTTGGGCTTAGGCTACAACAGTTTGAGTATGAACACCTCGAACGTGGCTAAGGTGAAATATTTGATTCGTCATAGCCAACAAAAAGAACTCGAAAAACTCGTCGAAAAAGCCATGTCATGCTCTTACGGGCAAGAAATCCATCAAATGATGCATGATTTCTTTATCCAGCAAGGCTTTGCCGGCTTTATTCGTGCAGGTAAGAAGTAGGTAACAGTGACCATCTCTTTATTTATATTATTGCTCGCGCTAGGCGCTTTCGTAGGCGTGATGGCGGGGCTTCTTGGTATCGGGGGCGGACTGATTGTCGTACCTGCGCTACTTTACCTTCTTCCTCTTGCTGGTATCTCTCCTGAAATGAGCATGCACATGGCGTTAGCAACGTCATTGGCGAGTATCATCGTGACCTCTGGTTCTTCTGCACTTAACCACCTTAAGCTTGGCAACGTCGATATGTTCGTCGTCAAATGGCTGATGCCTGGCGTGGTGATTGGCGGTTTTGTTGGTGCTAATATCGCCGAGTGGATCCCAACGCATTACTTACCGAAAGTCTTTGGGGTGATTGTGCTGTGTCTAGCTGTACAAATGTTTCGCTCAATTAAGACGAAAAGCGAGAAGCCAATGCCAAGTAGTCCGGTCACTATGATGTACGGAACGGGAATTGGTGTGGTATCGAGTCTTGCTGGTATTGGTGGTGGTTCACTGTCAGTGCCTTTCTTAAACAAGCATGGTATTGAAATGCGTAAAGCGGTTGGCTCCTCATCGGTGTGTGGCTGCGTGATTGCGATTTCAGGCATGATTGGATTTATCTTACATGGCTACAAAGTAGAAGGGCTACCTGACTACAGTGTGGGTTATGTTTACCTGCCAGCTTTAGCGGCGATTGCGATGACGTCGATGCTCACGACGAAAGTCGGCGCGAAGATGGCAACCAACCTTCCTACGGCGGTCTTGAAGAAGATCTTTGCCGTGTTTTTGATGTTTGTTGCAGCGACCATGCTGCTGTAAAGTCCACCTGTTTTATTAGCAATAAGAAGAGAATGAGTTATGTCTCAGGGATATTTAGAATTTCCCAATATTGATCCGGTTTTAGTCTCTATTGGTCCTGTTTCTGTTCGTTGGTACGGTTTGATGTACCTAGTCGGCTTTATGTTCGCACTATGGTTGGCAAATCGTCGCGCAGATAAGCCGGGTAGTGGTTGGACGCGTGAGCAAGTTTCTGACTTGTTGTTCGCGGGTTTCCTTGGGGTAGTGATTGGTGGTCGTGTTGGCTACGTTATTTTCTACAACTTTGATTTGTTCTTAGCCGATCCTCTATACCTATTCAAAGTCTGGACTGGCGGCATGTCATTCCATGGTGGCTTGCTAGGTGTTATCACCGCCATGTTCTGGTACGCACATAAGAATGGTCGAACTTTCTTTGGTGTGGCGGACTTTGTCGCGCCGTTAGTGCCATTTGGCCTTGGTATGGGGCGTATGGGTAACTTCATGAACAGCGAACTTTGGGGACGTGTAACGGATGTGCCATGGGCGATCATCTTCCCGAACGGTGGCCCACTGCCTCGTCACCCATCTCAGCTTTATGAGATGTTCCTAGAAGGTATTGTGCTGTTCTTTATCCTTAACTGGTTTATCAAAAAGCCTCGTCCTTTAGGTGCGGTATCAGGGCTATTTTTAGCTGGATATGGTACATTCCGTTTCCTAGTTGAGTTTGTTCGCGAACCGGATGCGCAGCTTGGTTTATTTGGTGGTTACATTTCGATGGGACAAATCCTATCCTCACCGATGATCATTCTGGGTATCCTTATGATGGTTTGGGCGTACAAACGTGGTCTTTACCAAGACAAAGTCCAAGCAGAAACGAAGTAAGGAATTGGTGTGAAACAGTATTTAGATTTGTGTCAGCGTATCGTTGACCAAGGCACTTGGGTTGAAAACGAACGTACAGGCAAACGCTGCCTAACGGTGATCAACGCAGACTTGACCTACGATGTTGCTAACAACCAATTCCCATTAGTGACGACACGTAAGAGCTTTTGGAAAGCGGCAGTTGCTGAGCTACTTGGTTATATCCGTGGCTACGACAACGCTGAAGACTTCCGTAAGCTGGGTACCAAAACGTGGGATGCGAACGCAAACCTAAATGAAGCATGGTTGAACAACCCATTCCGCAAGGGTGAGGACGACATGGGACGCGTATATGGCGTTCAAGGCCGAGCATGGGCGAAGCCAGATGGCGGTCATATCGACCAGTTGCGTAAGATTGTGGATGATTTGACGCGCGGTGTTGATGACCGTGGTGAAATCCTAAACTTCTACAACCCTGGTGAATTCCACATGGGCTGTTTGCGTCCATGTATGTACAGCCACCACTTCTCACTGTTAGGTGACACGCTATACCTAAACAGCACGCAGCGCTCTTGTGACGTTCCGCTCGGTCTGAACTTCAACATGGTTCAAGTGTATGTGTTCTTGGCAATCATGGCGCAAATTACAGGTAAGAAACCTGGTCAGGCTTACCATAAGATTGTTAACGCACACATCTACGAAGATCAGCTTGCTCCAATGCGTGACATCCAGTTGAAGCGTGAGCCACTAAAAGCGGCAACCTTCCACATCAACCCAGAAATCAAATCGCTAGAAGATTTGGAAACATGGGTAACCCTAGATGACTTCTGGGTGGAAGGTTACGAACACCACGATCCAATTCAGTACCCGTTCTCAGTTTAACGAGTATATTGAGTTTTCTAAGCCGCCTTTATGGGCGGCTTTTTTATACTCGAAGAGCGGGGGGAAGGAACGGGCTTTGCCCTGTGGAACGCTGCGCTTCGGGAGTTGGGAGCAGGCTCTGCCCTGAGGAACGTTTCGCTTCGAGATGTGAGAGGGAATAAAAGCTCCCCAACTCGCCCGTGCCTCGCTCTTGAGGATGACGTTCAAGCACTCTGAAATCAAACGGTGTCATTCCCGAAAGCGACGAAGGAGCGTCGTCGGGAATCTCTTTTACCACAGTTTACTGCGTGATTAAGAAATGAAAGCACTTCGCTGTAGGTAGAAAGAGTGTGGCGCTGGAAGCTTAGTGAAGGTTAGAGAGTGTTGACAAAACTTACCGTCCTAGGTGGATATAATCGAGTCTTATCCCTTATCCCTTATCCCTTATCCCTTATCCCTTATCCCTTATCCCTTATC
>NZ_JAHGAD010000026.1:0-60657 GCF_030248375.1 Vibrio sp. B181a
AGGAACAAGTTCCGTCAACACCTTCTTAATCAAAATACCTTTTCACTATACTCTCAATGAGCACCTCTCAATTCCCAAAGCGAAGCGCTCCCGACTCTCGAAGCGCAGCGTTCCCTCTCACAAACAAAAAGGGCCGACACAATGTCGACCCTTTCAAAATCTTAATCTTTAGAATTACAAACCAGCGGCTGCAAACACTTGATTAACAATTTCTTGTGCTTCAGCTTCGATTTGTTCTAGGTGCTCTTCACCTTTGAAGCTTTCACAGTAGATTTTGTAGATGTCTTCGGTACCTGATGGGCGAGCTGCAAACCAACCATTCGCTGTCGTTACTTTAAGGCCACCAATTGCAGCACCATTACCTGGTGCGTGCGTTAGACGAGCTGTAATTGCATCACCAGCCAGAGTTTCAGCCGCTACCATTTCTGGTGACAACTTCTTCAGTACGTCTTTTTGTGGGCCATTAGCTACAGCTTGAATGCGGTTGTACTTAGATTCACCGTGCTTCGCTGCTAGCTCTTCATAGTAATCTTGAGGGTTCTTACCCGTTACCGCAGTGATCTCTGCTGCTAGAAGACATAGCAGGATGCCATCTTTGTCTGTTGACCAAGGCGTACCATCTTTACGAAGGAAAGACGCACCTGCACTTTCTTCGCCGCCGAAGCCAAACTTACCAGTGTACAGACCATCAACAAACCATTTAAAGCCGACTGGTACTTCACATAGCTCACGACCTAAATCCGCTACAACACGATCAATCAAAGCACTTGAAACTAGCGTTTTACCAACAGCTACGTCTTTACCCCACGCTTCACGGTGACGGTATAGGTAATCGATACAAACCGCTAAGAAGTGGTTCGGGTTCATCAGACCTTTCGGCGTAACGATACCGTGGCGATCGTAGTCAGGGTCGTTACCAAAGGCTAAGTCGTATTCATCTTTCAACGCCAATAGACCCGCCATTGCGTAAGGAGAAGAACAGTCCATACGTACAACGCCGTCTTTATCTAGAGACATGAATTGGAAAGAAGGATCAATCGCTTCACTTACTAGCGTTAGGTCTAGGTCGTATGCCTGACCAATTTGACGCCAGTAGTCAATGCCACTGCCACCCAATGGATCTACACCAATCTTCAGGTTTGCTTTTTGGATTGCTTCCATATCGATAACATTCACTAGGTCATCGATGTATGGCTTCACCAAATCCATCTCTACAAACAGATCCGATGCTTTCGCTTCTGCCAGTGGTAGGCGTTTTACACCTTGCAAACCTTCAGCAATCAGCGCGTTTGCACGATCTTCGATTGCTTGAGTCAGTTCAGCCTCTGCTGGACCACCGTGAGTCGGGTTGTATTTGATGCCGCCGTCTTGCGGTGGGTTATGCGATGGGGTAATTACGATACCGTCTGCTTTGTCATCATGCTTGATGTTGTGAGTCAGAATCGCGTGTGAAATACCCGGTGTTGGTGTGTAGCCGTTGTCTTGTTGAACAATCACTTTCACGCCATTTGCAATCAATACTTCAATCACACTTGAAAATGCTGGTTCTGATAGTGCGTGCGTATCTTTACCAACAAACAATGGACCTGTTGTACCTTGCTCAGCACGAACTTCTGCTACCGCTTGGGCGATCGCTAAAATGTGGTTTTCGTTAAAAGTGTGCTTGTCTGCAGTACCGCGGTGGCCAGAAGTACCAAATTGAACCTTGTGTTCTGCGTTTGCTGCGTCTGGTTGAAGTAAGAAGTAGTTAGCAACGAGTGCTGGGATATTGTGAAGATCTTCCTGCTGCGCTTTTTGCCCAGCACGAGGGTGCATAGCCATGTTTGACATCCTTTCTTTAAAAACAAATAAAATCAAAAAAGCCTCATAATATCCGCTAAACGCTACACATTATGAGGCTTCTATCAGGTTTCTTAGATTGAACCTGTTACTTTCTCTATTAAGTCAGGCTGGAATTCCATGTGAGCCATCACCTGCTCCACCATCTGTCGCTTACGACTGGTGTTGTTGTTGGTGATTACCCAAAATGGCGTGCCAGGAATTGCTTTAGGTTTGGTAGTGTTACCATTTGCTAGCAGAGTCTCTTCGTTATCAGCAAAGTAAACGCGTTTGCGCCCTTTCACTTTTGTTGCTTGAGAGAAACTCTCTGGATTCAGTTTGTGTAAGGTTGATAGTACCAACATGAAGCGATCAATCGCTTTCTTAAGACCAGCAAACTCGTCAGAGATAAGTAGAGAGCGCATCTCTTTTACGGTATCTACTGATTCTGCTTTGCCAGCATCTTTACTTACTACAATCCCTTGTGGCTGTTCTACTACAGGTGCAACAACTGCTTCCTGCAACTGGCCATCAAGGTTCAAAAGGCGTCGTAAAATATCCGAGGCACTTTCACCGATATGCTTGGTTTGACCCGCAATGTAACGGTATAGATCCTCATCAACCTCAATTGTTTTCATTCGCTTTTCACATTCTCAATGTTTAAACTCTGGGGGATTATAACGAGATCCTCGCGGATACTCCACGTTAAACCCATCACGAATAAGATAAAATGTCAGCATTACTCAACTATAAGCAGGAAGGGCACGGCCAAACGGTTGTTTTGATTCATGGATTGTTTGGCAGTTTCAGTAATCTAGGTTTACTGGCTCGCGACCTCGTTCAAGATCACTGTGTGATCAGCATTGATCTACGAAATCATGGCCTTTCTTTCCATTCAGAAACACACAACTATGAAGTAATGGCGCAAGATGTTGCTGATTTACTTCGTTATTTGAATATCGAGCCAGCACTTGTCATCGGTCACTCAATGGGCGGAAAAGTTGCGATGAAATTGGCGGATGTTGCGCCAGAGTTTGTTAAACGACTAGTCGTACTCGATATGGCGCCAGTGTCTTACCAAACAAACCGTCACGATAACGTGTTTAAAGGCCTGCAAGCGGTAATCAAAGAAAAACCGGCCAATCGCCAGCAAACGATGGATATTCTTGCTCAACATATTGAAATCGATGGCGTTAGACAATTCCTGTCGAAATCGTTGTACAAAAATGGTGACCAAATGGACTGGCGCTTTAACGTTGCAAGTTTGCTCAACAACTACGACGACATCATTGGCTGGCAAGAAATTGCACCAACCGACATTCCTACGTTGTTTGTTAAAGGCGGTGATTCCGACTATCTGATGCCTGAGCATCAACCTGCGGTTAAACGCCAATTTAACAACGCAAAAGCACACATTATTGCCAACACCGGACACTGGTTACATGCCGAGAAACCGGCAGAAGTTATGCGTGTGATCAGGAAATATATTTCGAGTTAACAAATTCGAAAAACAACGCCAGATTATTGAAATAACCCTTCTCGTAGTGCATTAACTTTACCGTTTAACAGTGGTATAGTGCGCCCAAGAATTTTTGGCATGAAGGACGACAATGCTATACGACTATATGGACATGCTCGAGTCGATCGGGCTCGATCTTCTTTTTGCTGCTATCTTCTTCTTCATTGGGATGGCGATAAAAGATGTACTAAAGCAAGGCAATGTACCTGTTTTTGGTCGTCGTATTGTGTGGTTGGTTCTTTTCCTTGGCTGTGCTGGTTTCATCGCCAAAGGTCTGATTCAGCTCAGTTGGGAAGGCACAGGGCTAGGTTAAGCTCCGCTCCCCCATCGCCAGTAACAAACAATGTAAAGGTATAGACTCTATGGCAAGTGTAGGTATCTTCTTCGGTAGCGACACAGGTAATACTGAAGCCGTTGCAAAGATGATTCAAAAGCAACTAGGTAAACAACTAGTTCACGTTCAAGACATCGCAAAAAGCAGCAAAGAAGACATTGATAACTTTGATCTTCTACTTCTAGGTATCCCGACTTGGTACTACGGTGAAGCACAATGTGATTGGGATGATTTCTTCCCAGAACTTGAGCAAATCGATTTCTCTACGAAGCTAGTTGCTATTTTCGGTTGTGGTGACCAAGAAGATTACGCAGAGTACTTCTGTGACGCAATGGGCACAGTACGTGACATCGTTGAAGCGAAAGGCGGTACTATCCTAGGCCACACTTCGACTGAAAGTTACGAGTTCGAAGCATCTAAAGCTCTAGTAGAAGGTGACGACAGCCAATTCGTTGGTCTGTGTATCGACGAAGACCGTCAACCAGAACTGACTGACGAGCGCGTAGAAAACTGGGTTAAGCAAGTCTACGAAGAGATGTGCCTAGCTGAGCTTGAAGGCTAAGTAAGCATTCATAAAAAAGACCTCCTTCGTGGAGGTCTTTTTGTATCTAAACATGGACTAAGAGATTTCTGTCGCAATTTCTTCTTCTCGGTACTGAGGTTTCTTCCTCACGTACAATTTGCGCTGCACTTCCGAAACAACATTACCCTCTTTGTCTTTTACGTGAGTAATGAATTCAGGGAAGCACTTCTCACCATTACGAGTCATTTGATAGATTTCATCTAGCATGCCATCTGTCACCTCAAACTCCGCAAACAAATCACTCTGCCCGGGCTTAATGAAGTTGATACTCGCCTCTTTATCCCAGACGTAGTATTCCTCGCGAAGAATGCCCATCAACATCAAAGAGTAAATTGGGTCAGTGAGAGAGAAAATACTTCCTCCATACTGAGTTCGATTGGCGTTTTTATTCCACCAGCGCAGTTTCAAACGAACTTTCACCGTTCGAAAGTCTTCAGAAATATGTAAGATTTTAATACCAGCCCCCCAGAATGGCGGCCAAATATTCAGCGAAAACTTCACAATTCCTGGTTTATATATCTTAGCAAGTCGCTTATTCATAACTGTCCGTAGTCGTTGCGTTCCAATGTTATCAATATGTAACTGGTCTGATCTGTAATATAATCGACCTGTTTCCAATTTACAAAAAGAATCTATTAACCCTTTGAAGTTCGTGGTTTAATGTTCAGTACGCTTCGCCTATAATGATAGGAATATTATATTCTGTTAAATCGCTGCAGATGATCCAACGGGAAAGTATATGTCAGACAATAATCAGGCGCTGAAGGATGCGGGTCTAAAAGTAACCCTTCCAAGGCTAAAAATTCTAGAAGTACTTCAGCAGCCAGACTGCCAGCACATCAGTGCTGAAGATTTGTACAAAAAGCTAATTGATCTAGGTGAAGAGATCGGACTAGCAACCGTTTATCGTGTACTAAACCAATTCGATGATGCTGGTATTGTTACTCGTCACCATTTCGAAGGCGGTAAATCAGTATTTGAACTGTCAACTCAACATCACCACGACCACCTTGTGTGTCTAGATTGTGGTGAAGTGATTGAGTTTTCAGACGACGTGATCGAAGAACGTCAAAAAGAAATTGCGGCTAAGTACAATGTTACGCTTACTAACCACAGCTTGTACCTATACGGTAAATGTAGCGACGGTTCATGTAAGACAAACCCTGACGCTCACAAGCCAGCAAAATAAAAAGTAACGCTTTTTGTTAAGAAAGACTTAAACGTCAGCCTCGGCTGGCGTTTTTTTATGGAGACAAGTGATGAAGAAAAGGAATTCTTGTGGCTTTACCTTACTCGAACTGATTATTGCGATTGTCATTCTCGGTATTCTTGCCGTTGTCGCGGCACCAAGATTCTTAAATATCCAAGATGATGCCTATGAAGCAAAAATGGAAGCAATTGCAGATCAATTCGAAACAGCGGTTCGTTTCACACAAAGCCAATGGTTGGTAAATGGCGGTACACCTGAAGCTCAGCAAGACTTAGAAGGTTACGGTGGTGGAGAGTTGGATGTAAATGAGTTTGGCTACCCTTTAGGAACAAACAAAGGCAACCGAAATGGAGTGATTGGTAACCCCTACAACATAGGGCAAGGGAATTCGGGTTGTATTGCCGTATGGCAAGCCCTACTTGGTGACGAATATTCCCTATCAAATAATCGCAACGCTGACGATCGGTTTGACTTTATTACTCGTCGGGTCCAAGACAAAGACTCTCATCAATCTGTTTGCTATTACACGTATACCAAGAAAGGCTACGAACGAAACCCTGAGAGTTCAACCTACGTCATATGGTACGACTCAAAAACCGGTAGCGTCACAACATCCAAACCGACACGATTAGAATAACCATAAAAAATGCCAGCAATGATGCTGGCATTTTTGTTAGCGAGGTATTGAGATTATTGGTTCTCGATTTTCGCCCAAGTATCACGTAGACCAACCGTACGGTTGAATACTAGCTTATCCGCTGAAGAGTCTTTTGAATCTGCACAGAAGTAACCCATACGCTCAAATTGGTAACCTTTTTCAGCTTCTGATGCTGCTAGGCTTGGCTCAACAAAACCCTTTAGAATCACTAGTGATTCTGGGTTGATTGTCGCAGCAAAGTCATCTGCAGCCGCTGGGTTTGGTACTGTGAACAAACGATCGTACAGACGAATTTCTGCAGGCAGAGCTTTGTCTGCTGAAACCCAGTGAATTACACCTTTCACTTTACGGCCATCTGCTGGGTTCTTACCTAGCGTGTCAGCATCGTAAGTACAGAAGATTGTCGTGATGTTGCCTTCCGCGTCTTTCTCGATGCGTTCAGCCTTAATCACGTATGCGCCACGTAGACGTACTTCTTTACCTAGAACAAGACGCTTGTATTTCTTATTTGCTTCTTCACGGAAGTCTTCGCGCTCGATCCAAACTTCACGAGTGAATGGCACTTCACGCTCACCCATTTCAGGTTTGTTTGGATGGTTAGCAACCGTTAGCGACTCTACCGCACCTTCTTCAAAGTTCTCGATAACAATCTTAACAGGATCTAGAACAGCCATCGCACGCGGTGCATTTTCGTTTAGATCATCACGAATACAAGATTCCAGTGAACCGAACTCAATCATGTTCTCTTGCTTCGTTACGCCGATACGCTTACAGAACTCACGAATAGATGCAGATGTGAAGCCACGACGACGCAGACCAGATACGGTTGGCATACGTGGGTCATCCCAACCATCAACCAATTTCTCAGTTACTAGTTGGTTTAGCTTACGCTTAGACATCACTGTGTATTCAAGATTTAGGCGGCTGAATTCGTACTGGTGTGGACGACAATCAATTGTGATGTTATCTAGAACCCAGTCGTACAGACGACGGTTATCCATGAACTCTAGAGTACAGATAGAGTGCGTAATGCCTTCTAGCGCATCAGAGATACAGTGTGTGAAGTCGTACATTGGGTAAATGCACCACTTATCACCAGTCTGGTGGTGAGTCGCGAAACGTACACGGTAGATAACTGGGTCACGCATAACCATGAATGAAGAACCCATGTCGATCTTCGCACGAAGACACGCTTTACCTTCTTCGAACTCACCCGCACGCATTTTTTCAAATAGCGCTAGGTTTTCTTCGATTGGGCGATCACGGTATGGGCTTGGTTTACCCGGAGCCGTTAACGTACCGCGGTATTCACGAATCTGCTCAGGACTTAGCTCATCAACGTACGCTAAGCCTTTATTAATCAATTCAATTGCATATTCGTAAAGCTTGTCGAAGTAGTTTGATGAGTAACATACTTCACCATCCCACTCGAAGCCCAACCAGTTTACATCTTTCTTGATAGACTCAACGTATTCGATGTCTTCTTTTTCAGGGTTTGTATCGTCGAAACGTAAGTTACATTGGCCCTGGTAGTCCTGAGCAATACCGAAGTTCAAACAGATAGACTTAGCATGACCGATGTGCAGGTAGCCATTCGGCTCCGGCGGGAATCGAGTATGCACGCTAGTGTGTTTACCATCCGCTAGATCTTTATCAATGATCTGGCGAATAAAGTTTGATGGACGAGCATCAGCTTCACTCATCTATAGCACCTCAAAAATATTAGTATTGTCAGAGAAAACAGTACTCCGTAACCGTACTCGGTTTACAGAGTGCATTGTTCCTAATGATCCACAATTCTTAGCGATTAGACAACAAGAACCGTCGTTAAAACGGCAATATTTCTCTTCTTCGCTTGAAAGCACAGCATATTAAATCTGCACAAACAAAAAAAGACCTCCCGAAGGAGGTCTTTATAGAGAGTCATTAAGATGTAATTAAGGCAGTTTTACATCTGATAGGTCTTCACCTGCACCGATTGCTTTCATTTCACCAGCAACGATTTCTGCAAGAGGACCAAGGATAACTTGAAGGTTGTTTTCGCCAAGCTTAACCACACCTTTCGCGCCTAGTTTCTTAAGTACTGCTTCGTCAGCAACAGAGCGGTCTTTAAGCGTTAGACGTAGACGAGTGATACACGCGTCGATTGAAGTTAGGTTATCGTGACCACCTAGCGCTTTCAGGTATTGACGAGCTAGGTCACCTTTTGCTGCATCACCAGCTGGAGCAGCTGCAGCTTCGTTATCGTCGTCTTCACGACCTGGCGATTTCAGGTTGAAAGCGCGGATTGCGAAGCTGAATGTGAAGAAGTATAGAGCACCGAAGCCTAGACCTACTGCGAACAGTACTAGTGGCTTAGTTGCTAGACCGTAGTTCAGTACGAAGTCGATTAGACCTGCAGAGAAACCAAAGCCGTGTAGCGTACCAAGCATGTTTGCGATTACTAGAGACAGACCTGTAAATACTGCGTGGATTGCGTATAGAGCAGGTGCTAGGAATACGAACATGAACTCTAGAGGCTCAGTGATACCTGTTAGGAATGAACAGAATGCTACTGAGAATAGTGCACCACCAACTTGGCTGCGCTTCTCAACTGGTGCTGCTAGGTACATAGCAAGTGCCGCACCTGGTAGACCGAACATCATCACAGGGAAGAAACCGTTCATGAATACACCAGCGCTCTTATCGCCGCCGAAGAAGCGGTGTAGGTCACCAGATTTCAGAGTTTCAGTTACTTCTTTAACTGTTGCAGTGATTTCTGGAGTTACAGAGTTAGCGAATTCGAATGTGTGAGTTTGACCAGCAACAAGAGTCTTAGCTAGAGCTGGGTCAACACAAAGCTGTTGTAGTGCAGGAAGCGCTTGACCAGCAGCAGTTGCGCCAGAAACTAGAACTTCTTGACACGTACCCATACCGAACCAGAAGTACGAGTTTAGTACGTGGTGTAGACCTACAGGGATAAGTGCACGGTTAAGAGTACCGTATACGAATTGACCGATAGCACCAGAAGTAGAAACTGCGTGTGCTAGTGCGTCAAGACCGCCTTGGATTGTTGGCCATACAACACCAGCAATTGCACCAGCTACTAGCGAGAATAGACCCGCCATGATTGGTACTAGACGTTTGCCAGAGAAGAATGCCAACCACTCAGGAAGACGAGTAGCATGGAAAGCGTTGTAAGAGTGACCAGCGATGATACCTGCAATGATACCGCCGAAGAATGACATGTTAACGCTTGCATCGATTGTTGCTGCTGTTGCAGTAAGTACGAAGTAAGCAACTGCACCTGCCAGACCTGCAGCACCTTGACCGTCTTTAGAAAGACCGATCGCGATACCTAGACCGAATAGCAGTGGTAGTTGACTAAAGATTGCGTTACCAGCAGATGCCATAAACGCGATGTCTAACAGGTCAGGCTGACCCAAACGTAGTAAAAGCGCTGCAACTGGAAGCGTTGCGATAGGAAGCATAAGAGCTTTACCTAACTTCTGCGCGTATCCAAGAATATTCACCTTAAGTTCCCCCTATAGGATTTTATGTTTTGTTGAATGACTTATTTCAGTCGTTCAATTTAGTCGCTACCAGTTTATGATATTAATTTTGCTCCGCAAATTAAAACCTCATTGTTTGTGATCATAATCACCAGAAATTGGTCATTCAGAAGGTTTTTGCTAGCGAGATCATAAAACTTATTTTATTATACGAAAAAATGGCGTTTTAGAGATAAGATTCTCGGACTTTATGCAAGACAGAATCAGTGTTATTTTGGTATCTCTACAGATGATTCGCAGTAACTTTGCTCTGGAAAACAATCATAAAAACTAATTCATTTATTATTTTTCAGTTAGTTACTCTGATAATGACATCGATAAAACGCGACTTGCTGTATGTGACTCGTTATCTAATTCAGTGATACAAACTAAGTACCAGCCCGACTCATGGAGTCGCCAGTTAGATAACGGAACAGAAAATGAATTCTCATCTATAAGGACTAGCTGACTATGTACGCGCTAAGTAACTGTAAAATCTATACCGGTAGTGATGTTCTTACCGATCATGCTGTCATCATCGACAATGACCAGATTCAATCAGTTGTGCCAGTGACTCAACTACCAGAAGGTATTGAAGTAAAAGATCTGGACGGTGCTAACCTAAGCCCTGGTTTTATCGACCTACAGCTAAACGGCTGTGGCGGTGTGATGCTTAACGACGAAATCACACCAGAAACAATGCAGATCATGCATGAAGCAAACCTTAAATCTGGTTGTACAAGCTTCCTACCTACTCTAATCACATCTTCAGACGAAGACATGCGCGCTTCGATTGCTGCAGCTCGTGAGTACCACAACAAATACCAAAACCAATCGCTAGGTTTGCATCTTGAAGGTCCGTACCTAAACGTAGCGAAAAAAGGTATTCACAGCGTTGACTTCATCCGCCCTTCTGACGACGGCATGATTGACCTGATCTGCGCAAACGCAGACATCATCGCAAAAGTAACACTAGCACCAGAACAAAATGACCCTGAGCATATCTCTCGTTTGAAAGCGGCTGGCATCGTAGTTTCTATCGGTCACACCAACGCAACATACGCAGAAGCACGTCAAGGTTTCGAAGCAGGTATCACATTTGCCACTCACCTATTCAATGCGATGACGCCAATGGTTGGTCGTGAACCAGGTGTGGTTGGTGCGATTTACGACACCCCAGAAGTTTATGCAGGTATCATTGCAGACGGTTTCCACGTTGATTACGCAAACATCCGAATTGCTCATAAAATCAAGGGCGAAAAGCTTGTTTTGGTGACGGATGCCACAGCTCCAGCAGGTGCTAACATTGATCACTTTATTTTTGTCGGTAAGAAAGTATATTACCGAGATGGTAAGTGTGTTGATGAAAATGGCACACTAGGCGGCTCAGCTCTGACTATGATCGAAGCAGTTCAGAATACAGTTGAGCACGCAGGCATCGCTTTAGACGAAGCTCTACGAATGGCTACACTGTACCCAGCAACCGCAATCGGTGTTGAGGACCGTCTTGGCCGAGTTCGAAAAGGTATGGTAGCAAACCTTACTGTTTTCGATCGTGACTTCAATGTAAAAGCGACGGTTGTTAACGGACAATACGAGCAAAATTAAGCATGAATGGCGGACAGATTGGTAATGTAGATTTAGTAAAACAGCTTAACAGCGCTGCGGTATACAGGCTGATTGACCAACAAGGTCCAATCTCCCGTATTCAAGTCGCGGATGTTAGTCAGCTCGCCCCAGCGAGTGTTACCAAAATAACCCGCCAACTTTTAGAGCGCGGCTTAATTAAAGAAGTCGCGCAACAAGCTTCTACCGGTGGTCGTCGAGCAATCTCGTTGACCACTGAAGTAAAACCTTTCCACTCTATCGCTGTTCGATTAGGTCGTGACTACGTGCAATTCTGCTTGTACGACTTAGGCGGCACAGCATTGGCACAAGATCAACACGAGCTTCACTACAGCAACCAAGCTGACTTGATTGCTGGATTGATTGATTTACTGAAAGACTTCGTAAATCGTTGCCAAGACAAGATCGACCAACTTATCGCTATCGGTATCACACTGCCTGGTTTGGTGAACCCAACCACAGGTGTTGTTGAGTACATGCCGAATACAGACATCGATAACCTCGCTCTAGGCGAAATCATTCGTGAAAAGTTCAATACCGCGTGTTTTGTTGGTAACGACGTGCGTGGTATGGCACTGGCTGAACACTACTTTGGCGCGAGCCAAGACTGCCAAGATTCGATTCTGGTCAGTGTTCACCGCGGTACTGGTGCAGGTATTATCGTGAACGGTCAGGTATTCCTTGGTTTCAACCGCAACGTCGGTGAAATCGGTCACATCCAAATCGACCCACTTGGCGAGCAATGCCAATGCGGTAACTTTGGCTGTCTAGAAACGGTTGCTGCCAACCCGGCCATCGTACAACGCGTGAAAAAGCTGATTGCACAAGGTTACGAATCAAGCCTTACTCAGCTTGAACACATCACCATTGATGACGTTTGTACTCATGCGATGAATGGTGACGAGCTGGCGAAACAAAGCCTAGTTCGCGTAGGTAACCAGCTTGGTAAAGCTATCGCAATCACGATTAACTTGTTTAACCCGCAAAAAATCGTCATTGCTGGTGACATTACTGCCGCGGAAGAAATTGTGTTCCCAGCAATCCAGCGCAACGTAGAAAACCAATCTTTGAAGACTTTCCATAACGAACTTCCAATTGTTGCCTCTCACATTGATAAGCAACCAACGATGGGTGCATTTGCGATGATCAAGCGCGCTATGTTGAACGGAGTTTTGTTACAAAAGTTACTAGAAGACTAAGTTTATACAACCAATTGAGTTACAATCTCGGGCTGTGGTTTCACAGCCCGTTTTTGTATATCAGGAATATAGCTCAACAGTATGGAAATTATTCTAATTACAACGGCGTTCCTCGCCGGCTTCATCGCTCTAAAATGTAACCTCCCCCCTTTGGTCGGTTTCCTACTTGCAGGTTTTGGCCTTCATGCGTTTGGCTACCAAAGTAATGACGTCATTGTCACGCTCGCAGACCTTGGTGTGACCTTGCTGCTTTTCACCATTGGTTTAAAGCTGGATGTAAAAACGCTGCTTTCTAAAGAAATTTGGGGCGGTGCTACAGCGCACAACATTCTCTCGACTCTTTTCTTTGCGCTGGTTCTCGTTGGGCTGAAGCTGCTTGGGCTTTCATCCCTTGCCACCATGGATCACAGTCAGATCCTACTGCTCGCTTTCGCTCTCTCTTTCTCTAGTACCGTATTTGCAGTTAAAACGCTGCAAGAGAAGGGTGAGATGAACGCCACCTACGGCACACTAGCCATTGGTATCTTGGTTATGCAGGATATTTTTGCTGTGGTCTTCCTTACCGCTTCCACAGGTAAGATTCCTGAATGGTACGCCATTGGATTATTTGCCTTGCCGTTTCTCCGCCCATTGTTCTACAAGCTGCTAGACAAAGTTGGTCACGGCGAGATGCTGGTGCTGTTTGGTATCTTCTTCGCGCTCGTGGTCGGTGCCGGCTTATTTGAACTGGTCGGCATGAAGCCAGATTTGGGTGCTTTGATATTGGGTATGCTAGTGGCTGGGCATCGTAAAGCGTCCGAGCTATCCAAATCGTTGTTTAATATGAAGGAACTATTCCTCGTCTGTTTCTTCCTTAACATTGGTTTATCAGCTTCATTGAGCTTTACCGGCGTAGGCTTAGCGCTGCTATTTATCTTGCTGCTGCCTATCAAGGGGCTGCTCTACTTCCTCACCATCAACCACTTTAAGTTCCGAGTACGTACTTCATTGCTGACGTCGCTATCGCTTTTCAACTACAGTGAGTTCGGTCTGATTGTTGGTGGTCTGGCTTACAAGATGGGTTGGATGCCGAGCGACATGTTGGCCGCAATTGCTGTCGCTGTGTCAATCTCGTTTATTATCTCTGCCCCGCTAAACCGATTGGGCCATCAGATTTACCAACATTCTGGTAAATGGCTACAAGAAACCGCAGCAGAGAAACTGAACCAACGAGACCAACTCATCAATCCAGGTCATGCTCAAGTATTGATCCTTGGTATGGGACGAATTGGCACTGGCGCCTACGACGAACTGCGCGCTCGTTATGGCAAGATTTCACTGGGTGTTGAAGTCCGTGAAGAGGCC
This sequence comes from Vibrio sp. B181a, assembly GCF_030248375.1. Lineage (NCBI taxonomy): Bacteria > Pseudomonadati > Pseudomonadota > Gammaproteobacteria > Vibrionales > Vibrionaceae > Vibrio > Vibrio sp. B181a. Next base: position 13,822 of record NZ_JAHGAD010000026.1, read on the forward strand.
GCACATAAGCATCGCTCTGAAGGCCGCAATGTCATCTCTGGCGATGCGACTGACCCAGATTTTTGGGAGCGTATTTTGGACACGGCTAACGTGAAAATGGTGCTTCTCGCAATGCCACATCACCAAGGTAACCAAACCGCATTGGAGCAGTTACAAAGTCGAAACTATAAAGGACAAATTGCAGCGATTGCTGAATACCCAGATCAGCTTGAAGGCTTATTAGAGACAGGAGTCGATGCTGCATTTAACATCTATAGTGAGGCTGGTAGCGGTTTTGCACGTCATGTTTGCGATCAACTTCAACCTCAATTTACACCGATGAAATAAGCATCGAGATGGATATATTTTCAGAGCCCTCTTTTAACTAGAGGGCTTTTTTGTACGTTTTTTAAACCAAACCTTGATCTCATTCATCAAAATTAGACATTTTTTAGATACCATCTAATCAACAAGGCTTTTTATCATTTTTTTAATCATCAAACGTTGCTTTTTTTACTCAGAATGGCAAATTGAACCTATACCGATTAAAAATTGTTTAGTTTAAAAAGGATGTTGTATGTGTTCAGTATTTGGCATTTTAGACATTAAGAGCGATGCAGCGGCATTGCGCCCTATCGCACTTGAGATGTCGAAAAAGCTTCGTCACCGCGGTCCAGACTGGTCTGGTATTTACTCATCAGAGCGCGCAATCCTAGCGCACGAGCGTCTGGCGATCGTTGGTCTAAATAGTGGTGCCCAGCCACTATACAGCCCTGATAAAAAACTCATCCTTGCGGTAAATGGTGAAATCTACAACCACAAAGAGATTCGTGCTCGCTATGAAGGCAAATACGAATTCCAAACCGATTCAGACTGTGAAGTTATCCTAGCGCTATACCAAGACATGGGCGCTGACCTTCTTGAAGAACTAAACGGTATTTTTGCGTTCGTACTTTACGATGAAGATAAAGATGAATACCTAGTTGGCCGTGACCACATTGGCATCATTCCGCTTTACCAAGGTTACGATGAGCACGGTAACTACTACGTTGCGTCAGAAATGAAAGCGCTTGTACCAGTGTGTAAGACCGTGAGTGAGTTCCCTCCAGGCTGTCACTACGGCAGTACCGATGCAGAACCTCAACGCTACTACATCCGCGACTGGAACGAGTATGCAGCAGTACAAGGCAATAGTACAAGCAAAGAGGAATTGACTGAAGCGCTAGAAGCAGCAGTGAAACGCCAACTGATGACTGACGTGCCATACGGTGTGCTTCTTTCTGGTGGTCTGGATTCTTCTATCACTTCAGCAGTTGCAAAACGATTTGCAGCGATGCGTATTGAAGACGATGAAAAATCTGAAGCATGGTGGCCACAGCTGCACTCATTCGCAGTGGGCCTAGAAGGTGCACCAGATCTGAAAGCCGCTCGCGAAGTTGCAGACCAGATTGGTACGGTTCACCACGAGATGACCTACACGATTCAAGAAGGTCTGGACGCGATTCGCGATGTGATTTACCACATTGAAACGTATGACGTAACGACTATCCGCGCTTCAACACCAATGTTCCTAATGGGTCGTAAGATCAAAGCAATGGGCATCAAGATGGTACTGTCTGGTGAAGGTGCAGATGAAATCTTTGGTGGTTACCTGTACTTCCACAAAGCGCCAAACGCAAAAGAGTTCCACGAAGAGACGGTACGTAAGTTGCTTGCTCTGAACATGTTTGACTGTGCACGTGCTAACAAATCACTAGCAGCATGGGGCGTAGAAGGACGTGTACCTTTCCTAGATAAAGAGTTTATTGATGTTGCAATGCGCTTGAACCCAGCAGATAAGATGTGTGGCAACGGTAAGATGGAAAAACACATTCTTCGTGAGTGTTTCGAGCACTACCTACCAGAATCAATCGCATGGCGTCAGAAAGAGCAGTTCTCTGATGGTGTAGGTTACAGCTGGATAGATACTTTGAAAGAAGTGGCAGAACAGAAAGTAACGGATCAACAAATGGAAACGGCACAATTCCGCTTCCCTTACAACACACCAACAACCAAAGAAGGTTATGTATACCGCGAAATCTTTGAAGAGTTGTTCCCGCTACCATCTGCAGCAGAATGTGTACCTGGTGGCCCTTCAGTAGCGTGTTCTTCAGCGAAAGCGATTGAATGGGATGAGTCGTTCCAAAACTGTGTTGACCCGTCAGGCCGTGCAGTACAGACCGTTCACAATGACGCATATTAATTATTCGTTGTTTCAAAGAGGGTTGGCTACACCAACCCTTTTAAAGCAAACATAATAGATACGATCAAAAAGAGGTGCGTACGCACCTCTTTTTATATTTGATGGAATCAGGCTATTTTAAATCTAAATCGCTGTTGTCTATGCTGACAGGCACACGCTTGGTGATCATCTGAACCAACATTATTGAGCGCTTCTCACCATCTTGTTCTTGGAAGATGGCATCAATACCGGCAAACTGCCCGCTCTTCACCCGCACTTGATCACCAGGTTTTGGCATGTTCTCAGCATCGGTCTGGTCGTCGATGCATTTATCCAGCTGCTTAAGCTCATAAACCAGGTCACCCTGTATCTCTTTCGGCTGTGCACCAAAGCGAACAAAGTCCACCACACCTCGCGTAGAGCGAACTGATGTGAAGTTTGGGCCTTCTTCATAGTCAAATCGAGCAAACACATAGCAAGGGAACAGTGGCTCTTCGACTTTCTGTCGTTTACCACGTAAGATCTTTTCGACTTCGACAGTAGGGTAAAAACACTCCACACCCTGGTTTTCAAGGTGCTGCTTCGCCCTAACTTGCTCTCCTCGCTTACAATACAATAAATACCAACGTTTCATTTTATTACTAGCCAATTATATTTTTGCTCGATCCTAACATTAAGCAAAAGACGAGTCATGGACATTCAAGCAACCTATTAGTTGGCTGCTTAATATTAAGATTAAAACTTACACCTTTTCAGAGTATTAAGAAAATAAGTCTATAGTCAAAAATGAAAAGTAAGTTTGTAACACGAGCAAATCACCGACAAAAACCCCGTCATTTCAGCACTGAGCAGGCATTTCATAAGGCAAATGAATCGTCACATGAAATTTTATTGTTTGTCAGACAAGAAATTGCCATGTATACGTAGATTTCGTTAAAAAATGTAATAACTACTATTAGAAGAGCTTATGTCAAACCAACATCAATACTTTGGTCACCCACGTGGCTTGTTCCTTCTGTTCGGTACAGAATTATGGGAACGCTTTTCTTACTACGCAATGCGCGCCATTCTAGTACTTTATCTGACAGACACAACAATGAACGGCGGTCTTGGCTGGTCGACTAAAGATGCTCTAGATCTTTACGGCATCTATACTGGACTTGTCTACATCACCCCTCTTATTGGTGGCTACCTTGCGGATAACTACCTAGGTCAACGCCGTTCTATCCTAATTGGTGGCGCGTTGATGGCTATTGGCCAATTTACGCTAGCAATGCCAGCAGATGCTCTGGGTCTTGGCTCTTTACACACTTTCTACCTAGGTCTTGCTCTGCTTATCTGTGGTAACGGTCTATTCAAGCCAAACATCTCTACAATGGTTGGTGATCTATACAATGAAGGCGATAACCGTCGTGATGGCGCTTTCACTATCTTTTACATGGGTATCAACCTAGGTGCGTTGCTGGCTGGTGTTGTATCGGGCTCTGTAACGAACGAATTTGGCTGGAAAGCAGGCTTCGTTGCTGCCGGTATTGGTATGCTTGTTAGCCTTGTGATGCAAATGACAATGGCACAATCTTGGTTAGGTGACATTGGCCGCGTACCAGCAGCAAAACGTGACCTAGCAATTAAGAAATCTGCGAAGAAAGAGCCACTAACCAAAGAAGAAGTGGATCGAATCAAAGTTATCCTTGTGATGAGCCTGTTTACTATCGTTTTCTGGGCAGGCTTCGAGCAAGCTGGCGGTCTAATGAACATCTACACGCAGCAATACACAGATCGTATGATCGGTGGCTTCGAAGTGCCTGCTGCGTGGTTCCAATCACTAAACCCGTTCTTCATTATTACTCTTGCACCTGTATTAGCCGTTTTGTGGGTGAAACTGGGTAAACGTGAACCTAACTCACCGATGAAATTTGCCCTAGCGATGTTCTTCCTAGCACTGGGTTTCCTATGTATGGTTGGTGCTGTTATGGAGCAAGGTGGTGATACTGCGGTTAAAACATCAATGCTATGGCTAGTAGGTGCGTTCTTCTTCCATACGCTTGGTGAACTGTGTCTATCTCCTATTGGTCTATCTCTAGTAACTAAGCTAGCTCCGCTACGTCTTGCATCGCTTATGATGGGCGCATGGTTCGGCTGTAACGCAATCGCAAACTACGTTGCAGGTTATGTTGGCTCTCACGTTGGTGAACTAGGCGCACTAGCAATCTTTAGTGGTATTGCGGTAACCGCGACGATTTCTGGCGTGATTCTATTGTTGTTCTCTAACACGCTAGTTCGTTGGATGCATGGTGCTGAAAATACTCACAGCACAGCAGAACAAATTGAAGAGCAACAAACGCAAGTTGCTTAATATAAAGTGCAAATAAAAACAAAGGGTCGCAATCGCGACCCTTTTTGTTTTCTACAACCCAAACTACCTTGGAGATAGATACAGGTTTCGCTTTAAAGCTTAGAGCGAACAAGCTCAACCATCATCGCGATGTGCTCATCATTGTCATTCAAGCACGGGATGTAACTGAAGCTCTCACCACCAGCCTCTAGGTAAATCTCTCGGCACTCTTCTGAGATTTCTTCCAATGTTTCCAAACAGTCTGCAGAGAAAGCTGGCGTAATCACGTTAAGTTTCTTCTTACCTTGGCTTGGTAATACTTCCAGCGTCTTATCCGTGTATGGCTGTAGCCATTCTTCACGACCAAAACGTGACTGATATGTCATTCCGATTTGCGCTTCACCCAAACCCAGTGCTTCACCAAGCAAGCGAGTCGTCTCTTCACAATGCTTAGGGTAAATATCACCATTGTCTGCATAACGCTTAGGGATACCATGGTAAGAACAAAGTAGGTAATCGCCTTGACCATGCTCAGCCCAATGGTTACGAACCGATTGAGCAAGTGCCGCGATGTATTGGGGATGATTGTGGTAATCACGAATAAAGCTGAACTCAGGCATTACTGGCATCTTTTTGAATGCCTTCGTCATACCGTCTGAGACTGCGGCCGTCGTTGTACCCGAGTATTGCGGGTAAAGAGGCAAGACAATCACTTCCTCTACGCCTTGTGCAATCAGCGCTTCAAAACCAGATTGTAAGCTTGGATTACCGTAAGTCATACCCAGTTCAACTGGCATATCGAGTGCAACGGCTAACTTGTGAGCTTGTCGTTTTGAGTACACCATCAGAGGTGACCCCTCCTCCATCCAGACAGACTGGTACAGCTTGGCGACTTTCGGCGAGCGAATTGGCAAGATGACACCGTGAAGAATCGGACACCAAAGCCAACGCGTCATATCAACGACACGATGATCATGAAGAAACTGACTTAAAAAGCGTTTTACAGCTGGTGCAGTTGGCTCATCAGGCGTACCCAAGTTAACCAATAACACGCCCTGTTTATTATTGTTGTTTTTCATAACATCCTATTCATGGTGATCGGCTTGCTTTGTACGGTGGAACAAACCAGATGGTTCATCGTACTTACAGGCAAAAAATAAAAAAGCGACCCGAGGGTCGCTTTTAAATATATCAAAATATTAAATTTTGCCGTTAGCAAATTATGCTAGTGCTTTCTCAATATCTGCGCTTACTTCTGCAACTTGCTTAGTACCGTCGAATTTAAGGTACTTAGTGTTACCAGCTTCAGCTTCTTTACCGTAGTAGTTGATCAGTGGTGCTGTTTGCTCGTGGTAAACACCTAGACGTGCACGTACTGTTTCTTCTTTGTCGTCATCACGAACAACAAGATCTTCACCAGTTACGTCATCTTTACCTTCCACTTTTGGTGGGTTGTAAACAACGTGGTAAGTACGACCTGAAGGAAGGTGAGCACGACGACCAGCCATACGCTCAACAATCACATCGTCAGCTACGTCAAATTCGATTACGTAATCAACGTCAACGCCCATCTCTTTTAGGCCGTCAGCTTGAGGGATAGTGCGAGGGAAACCATCAAGTAGGAAACCTTTTTCGCAATCGTCTTGAGCAATACGCTCTTTGATTAGACCAAGGATGATTTCATCAGAAACTAGCTGACCAGCGTCGATAACAGCTTTAGCTTGTTTACCAAGCTCTGTACCTGCTTTGATAGCAGCACGAAGCATATCACCAGTAGAGATTTGTGGAATACCGTATTTATCCATGATGAAGTTTGCTTGTGTGCCTTTACCTGCACCTGGAGCACCTAGAAGAATGATGCGCATGATTTATCCTCTTTAATATTTAAGATTTATACCGAAGCTCACAATAGCTGGACTTCTAGGAATAACCCCACGAAGCACTGGCAACGATAAGTTTCGGTATAACGTTTAGGCGAGCCAAAATACACGCCTTATTACTCACATTCAAGTGTTGAGATTCTAACACAGGTTCACTGCGCTATGAGCAGATTAAGACTAAAGAATGTTAGCGATGCCAGCTTTCCCGTCTTGTTGATTACTAACTCAACACTTAAAGTGTGAATCTATGCGTTTACAAACAAAAAGCTCGCATTTCGCGAGCTTTTTAGGGGTATTGAGTTATTAAACCTTAGTCAAAAGCTTGTTGATGGCACCAACAAATTGCGAAGGATCTTCCATCGAACCACGCTCAGCGAGCATCGCTTGGCCCAGTAATACCTCCACCCAGCGACCAAACACTTCTTCGTCCGCTTCATCCGCCATGCGTTTCACTAGTGCATGCTCTGGGTTAATTTCGAAGATGTATTTCACTTCTGGTACCGCTTGGCCAGCCGCTTCAAGAAGCTTCGCCATCTGCGTGCCCATTTCGAAATCATCCGTCACGACAACAGCGGGTGTTGTTGCCAGTTTAAAGGTGGTGCGAACTTCTTTCACACGGTCACCAAGGTAAGACTGAGTGCGTTCAACAACAGACTTAAACTCTTCTTCCGTTTCTTTCTGTTTTTCTTTTTCCGCTTCGTCTTCAAACTTGCTTAGGTCTAAGCCCGCTTTCGTGATCGATTGGAACTGCTTACCATCAAACTCTGTTAGGTAGTTCATCAACCACTCGTCAATTCGATCGAACATCAAAATAACTTCGATGCCTTTCGCTTTGAATTGCTCTAGGTGTGGGCTGTTCTTCGCCGCAGCGTAACTGTCTGCCGTTAGGAAGTAGATCTTGTCTTGACCTTCTTTCATGCGTTCAACATAAGAAGCCAAACCAACGGTTTGTTCTGCGGAGTCCACTTCAGTAGATGCGAAACGCAATAGACCAGCAACTTTCTCTTTGTTTGCAATGTCTTCTGCAACACCTTCCTTCATAACAAGGCCGAACTCTTTCCAGAATGATTGGTATTTCTCTGTATCATTCTTTGCCATGCGCTCTAACATAGTAAGCACACGCTTGGTACAAGCATTACGTAATGACTGAGTGACTTTGTTATCTTGTAGGATTTCACGTGATACGTTCAAAGGCAGATCGTTTGAATCGATCAGGCCACGCACGAAGCGCATGTAAGAAGGCATAAACTGCTCAGCGTCATCCATGATGAATACGCGCTGTACGTACAGTTTCAGACCCGATTTATGATCGCGGTTCATCATATCCCAAGGTGCTTTCGCTGGGATGTAAAGTAGACTGGTGTAGTCATTCTTACCTTCTACGCGGTTGTGGCTCCACGTAAGAGGGTCAGCAAAGTCATGAGAAACGTGCTTGTAGAACTCTTGGTACTCTTCTTCCGAGATGTCTGATTTATTGCGCGTCCAAAGTGCTTGAGCTTTGTTGATTTGCTCCCACTTCTTCTCACCCGTTTCTTTGCCTTCATCATCACGAACCGCAGTTTGGATAGAAACAGGGATACCGATATGGTCAGAGTATTTGCTGATCACATCGCGTAGACGCCATTCGTTTAGGAATTCTTTACCTTCTTCACGCATGTGAAGCACGATGTCCGTACCTCGAGAATCTTTGGTAATGGTCTCAACGGTGTAATCACCTTCGCCAGCAGAGTGCCATTGCACCGCCTCATCAGCAGCGAGACCAGCCGCGCGAGTGCGCACAGTCACCGCATCCGCAACAATAAATGCAGAGTAGAAACCCACACCAAACTGACCGATAAGTTGAGAATCTTTGCTCTGATCATCTGACAGCTTGGAGAAAAATTCTGCAGTCCCTGATTTCGCGATGGTACCTAGGTGCTCAATCACATCATCACGGCTCATACCGATGCCGTTGTCAGAGATGGTTAATGTGTTCGCGCTTTCATCGAACGCAAGCTTCACGCCTAAGTCAGCGTTGCCCTCATATAAATCTGGGTTAGATAGCGCTTGAAAACGAAGTTTATCTGATGCGTCGGACGCGTTTGAGATCAGCTCGCGTAGAAAAATCTCTTTGTTGGAATAAAGAGAGTGAATCATCAGATGAAGTAGTTGTTTTACTTCCGATTGAAAGCCACGAGTTTCTTTGTTGTGGGATACGGTTTCGCTCATGTTTACTCCATAACATCTAAACTAATTAGACTTTTAATGACAAAGCCCTAACCGCCGCTTCATAAAAGCAGCATTACTAAGATGTCATTTAACATGTGGCTGACAAATGTAAATTCAAGGTCAATATTGCTAAAAACGGTGTTTTTTTAGAAAATTTTAATTATCCTACGTATCTAAAAGCATCTAAAACGTGGCACATGTCCTTTTGCGCACGCCTTATTACGTGACGTAAATCACTATAATTACAGAATCATCCACCTAAGAAGAACTAAATGACTAACATCGGCACCAAATTTCTGCTTGCTCAAAGATTCGTCTTTGACCCAAATAGTAATTCGCTCGCTGACCAACAAAATGGCAACGAAGTTGTACGATTAGGCAGCAACGAAAGCCGTATTCTCCTCATGTTGGCAGAGAGACCTAACGAAGTGATAACACGTAACGAACTGCACGAGTTCGTTTGGCGTGAACAAGGCTTTGAGGTGGATGACTCAAGCTTAACCCAAGCGATCTCTACACTGCGTAAAATGTTGAAGGATTCAACAAAATCACCAGAATTCGTTAAAACCGTGCCAAAACGCGGCTATCAACTTATTTGTTCTGTTGAGCGTTTAAGCCCGCTTTCTTCTGACTCTACCCCTGATATTGATGCTCAAGAAGAAGAGAACGAAGCGCCAGTGGTTGATTTAGAGCAATTTGCCGAAGCTACCACAGAAACGCCAGCAGACATCGCTCCAGAAGCCGCCGCTCCAGTAGAAAAGCCGAAGCCAACACCAGCGCAGAAGAACGCGAACTGGCTATTCCGTATTTTGGTTGTCGTTGCTTTGCTGCTGCCAGTTTGTGTACTGATGTTGACTAACCCAGCAGAATCTCAATTCCGTCAAATTGGTGAATACCATAATGTGCCAGTAATGACGCCAATTAACCACCCTCAATTAAATAATTGGTTGCCTTCCATTGAGCAATGTATCCAACGTTATGTCGAACACCACGCCGCGGAATCTTCACCAGTCGAAGTCATCGCGACAGGTGGTCAAAACAACCAACTGATTCTGAACTATATCCACGATAGCGATCATTCATACGAGAATGTCACGCTGCGTATTTTCGCTGGTCGTAATGACCCAACCGACATCTGCAACTAAGGGAGGCTGAAATGAAGATTAAAATAGCATCTGCGGTTTTGGCCGTATCCATCCTTTTTAGTGGCTGGCTATATTGGGGCAGTGATCTAAAAGTGGAACAGGTTCTGACTTCAAACGAATGGCAGTCAACCATGGTGACACTCATCACCGATACTCTGCCAGACGATACAGTTGGCCCACTACGCAAAGTTAATGTTGAGTCGAATGTGAAATACTTACCTAACGGTGAGTACATTCGTGTTGCGAACATTCGATTGTTTGCTCAAGGCTCAAATACTGAATCAACCATCAATATCTCTGAGAAAGGTCGCTGGGAAGTAAGTGATAACTACTTGCTGGTTTCGCCTTCTGAATTCAAAGATATCTCAGCATCGCAATCGAAAGACTTCTCTGAGTCACAGCTTCGTCTCATCACACAAATCTTTAAGTTGGATGCAGAACAAAGTCGCCGTATTGATGTAGTCAACGAAAAAACACTACTACTGACTAGCCTGAACCACGGTTCTACGGTACTGTTTAGAAACTGATTTTGATTCAATGATAAGGGGCCAAGATGGCCCCTTTATTTTTCGCATGGATTGGCTAGATACTCTCACTCTCTTCTTCGGTTCCCTCGTTGCAAATACACTCGCTTCTCTCTCTGGCGGCGGTGCAGGATTATTGCAATTTCCATTATTGATTTTTCTCGGCTTACCCTTTTCTGTCGCTCTTGGAACACACAAAGTGGCTTCCGTCGCGCTGGGGCTTGGCGCTGCAAGCACGCACCTCAAAGCCGGAACAATAAAACCGAAGATCGCGCTTTATCTGATTCTAGTCGGCAGTATTGGTGTCGTGATTGGTGCAAATCTGATTGTCCAAATACCTGACGATATCGCAGAGAAAATGCTTGGCGCGATGATCCTTGCTCTTGGCATCTATTCCCGCTTTAAAAAAGAACTTGGCCAAGTCGAGCTTGCGACTCATCGAGACACATTGGGTTGGATCACCGGCGGATTAGGGTTGATGCTGATAGGCGTCGTGAATGGTTCGCTAACTGCAGGTTCAGGTCTCCTCGTGACGCTGTTCCTCGTGCGCTGGTTTGGTTACGATTACAAACAAGCAGTGGCTTACACCATGATCTGTGTCGGTCTGTTTTGGAATGGTATTGGTGGTGTTGCCGTCGTACAAGCAGGCGCTCCGATTCATTGGGCATGGCTACCCGTGCTGTTATTGAGTTCATTTTTAGGTGGCAGTTTAGGTGCGTGGGCAGCAACTCGATACAGCAATCGCGTTATCAAGATTGCGTTTGAGGTCCTCACCTTTGCAGTCGGCATCAAACTGCTACTTTAGTCTTTAGAGAAAGGAAATGAGAAATGGATAAAGCCATTATAGACATTTACTACTGTCGCCAGTGCAATTGGATGTTGCGCTCTACTTGGCTATCGCAAGAGCTGCTTCATACGTTCAGTGAAGAAATTGAGACCGTCAGCTTGCACCCTGACACAGGCGGTCGTTTTGAGATTTTCTGCAACGGCACGCAGATTTGGGAGCGTAAAAAAGACGGCGGTTTTCCTGAGGCTAAGGTCCTTAAACAACGAGTAAGGGACATCATCGACCCAGAGCGTGATTTAGGCCATTCAGATACAAAATAGGGAGCCAGTGGCTCCCTATTGTTTGATATCTATGTGCTCTATGACTCGTTGATTAGATCGTGGTTTGAGCCAACACTTCACCTTCCGGGGTTTGCACCGTGAGTGTATTGCCTTCCATTAGACCATAGCTACGCGACAAACCATTTCTTGGGAAAGTCATCGAACCAGGGTTGAAGATCACTGCCCCATCCTGCATTTCGGCAACAGGCACATGAGTATGGCCATGAGCAATGATGTCACCTTCGCGCAGTGGTGGACGTTTCGTACTGTTGTACAAGTGCCCATGAGTAAGGAACATGCGCTTACCAGATTCGAGTAGTATCCACGCATAATCCATCATCATCGGGAAACTCAACAGCATTTGGTCAACTTCGCTGTCACAGTTACCACGTACAGAAATAATCTGATCGCTGTATTGGTTCAGTAACTCAGCGACTTGCGGTGGGTTGTAACCTTCTGGGATAGGGTTTCTTGGCCCATGGTTTAGCGTATCCCCCAACAAGATGAGATGATCGGCACCAGAGGCCAAGTAAAGCTGAATAGTTTCTTCGGTTGCTGGCAAAGAGCCGTGCAAGTCTGAGGCAAAAAATAGTTTCACGACATCGTCTCCTCATAAAGTATGAGGCTATTCTACGGCATTCTTATAGAAGCTCAACCTAAGTACCTATTAATGGCTGCGTAGCATTTCCACCAGCATTGGCACTAGATAGAACCAAGCGACATAGCCAACACCAGCTAAAACAACGATCCAAAAAATGAACGATAGAAACTTCGACTTCGCTAAATGGTTGAGCGGATCAGGCTCACCACATCCGGGGCAAGTATGAGCTCGTTTTGAAATTTGTTTTTCACAAACAGGACAAGCAACTAGCGGCATGACATGACATCCTCAATTATTCTTTAATTCTCAAAGAATAAGCCTCAGATTGCATATATGCAATGGCACAACTAAGCAATTCGCAGGGGCTTTGCTAAATGTCGCTGTCCTGAGAAAAATTATCAGCCTGTTTGCACTTGAGCCTCTCAGCAAACACGGTTACAAAGCTTCCCTAGCCATCCCATTGATCACGATATTGTTGTAGCTCACCATACCAATCACTTCTCCGTTTTCGATCACTGGCGCACGGCTAATACCAAAGCGCTCAAACAAACGAGCGCAGTATTTCACATTCATGTTTGGGTCGACGGACAGTGCTGGCTTGGTCATGATCTCGTAGATATTAGTCCGCTGCGGTGAGCGATTTTTCGCCAAGACTTTTTTAGCAATGTCGTTCATCAACACAATGCCGTATTCATCATCTTCATGGCGTTTTTTTACCACCAACGCTTTCACTTCACTCTTTCTCGCAAGTGTTATGCCTTCGTGTACTGTAATTAATCCATCGACAATGATGTACGTTGCCGCCATTACGTCTCTGACTCGAATCAGCTCATGATTACTCATAACTCGTCCTCTACCACTTTGGTCAGTTTTTCTACTTGGTGCGCGACGCCAACCGCATCTTCAACATCAATTTGCACTGCGATGCCTTGGCCAGATTCCTGGTCGAACTCTCCGACGTCACTAATGGTCTCCAAGATATGCCTTGATAGGTGCTCTTCCACCACAAACAGTAAGACGTCTTTCTGCACTTCCAGCGTCAAACCAAAGAAGGTGCGTTTTTGGTTTAAGCCCTGCCCTCGTGCATTATTAATAACCGTCGCTCCTGTTGCGCCAGCTTCACGAGCTGCATCAAGCACCTTGTCGGTTTTACTGTCCTCTACAAAGGCTAGAATCAATTTAAAGCGCATTTTCATTTTCCTCCGCGGTCTCTTTGTTTAACCACTGGGTGATCTGGGCATAGCCCATCACTGAAATGATTGGAAATAAGCTGGCAAAGGCAATCAAGCCAAAGCCATCAATCATTGGGTTTCGTCCCGGAACCGTCGATGCCAATCCCAAACCAAGGGCCGTAACTAAAGGTACCGTTACGGTCGACGTCGTGACGCCACCTGAATCGTAAGCCAACGGCACAATCAGCTTGGGGGCATAAAAGGTTTGGATCACCACCACGATGTAACCAGCAATGATGTAGTAATGAATCGGGTCGCCGACGACAATTCGATAGCTGCCAAGTGCAATGCCAAACGCCACGCCCAGAGCCACAGCGATACGTAATCCGTTAACACTGATGCTGCCTCCGGACACTTGATTGGCTTTAATCGCAACAGCAATGAGAGAAGGCTCTGCAATGGTGGTGCTAAAACCGATAAAGAAAGCAAAGATGTACACCCAGTAATAATCAATCCAGCTCAGAGCTTGGCCAATGGAGATTTTAAATTCCATCAAGAAAGCCGGTGCCGTCAATTGAGTTGCCATGGTTTCGCCCAATGGGAATAACGCCATTTCTAACCCAAGCAAAAACAGCGATAAGCCTAGAATGACGTAAGCAAAACCGAGCAATACCTTAGGTAAATTAGAAATGGGACGACGTAAAACCGCCAATTGAAAGCCGAAGATAATCGTCGCAATGGGAACCACATCGCTGATGGTAGAAACGAAGGTATCGATGAAATGTGCAAACGAAATCATGCCACCACCATCCCATAGATCATGACAAACATCATCGGCAGTAACGAGGCAAACGCGATCAAACCAAAGCCATCAATCATCGGGTTTCGTCCTTTAATCGCCGATGCTAAGCCGACACCAAGGGCTGTTACCAGTGGCACCGTGATGGTAGACGTCGTCACACCGCCAGAGTCGTAAGCAACGCCAATGATCGACTCAGGCGCAAACCCTGTGAGGATCACGACACCGATATAGCCACCGATGATCATGTACTGAATCGGCCAACCTTTTAGAATCCGCAGCACACCTAACACAATCGCTACCCCCACCGACAAAGCAACCGTCAAACGCAGTCCATCAGCGTAGTCTTCCATCGACTGTTCCGTATTAGCGATCATGCCACCTTCAGCTGCAACCTCCGACGCCTCCTCTGCAACCGCCGTTAAAGCAGGTTCCGCGATGGTGGTGCCGAAACCCAAGCAGAATGCGAAAATCAAGAGCCAAAAGACGCTGCCTTTATTGGCAAAAGCTTGCGCCATATTTTCACCGATAGGGAATAAGCCAAGCTCCAGACCAAAGATAAAAAAGGTCAAACCGAGAATCACAAGAAGGAGACCAAATAAGATTGAGACAAGATTGGGGAGTGGCTCTTGAAGGACAACAAGTTGGAAGAAGGTGATAACAACAACGATAGGCAGTAGGTCACGGGCGCTACTGAGTAAGGCTCGAAACAGAGCAACAAATGCTTCCATACACACCTCCTACCCGAGTGCCTTCTTCTTTTAAAATCAGCATGGCACAGTTTCTCTGGGCTAAGTGTGAGCAACACTCAAAGCCTGATAACATTTTGTTACACTTGTTCAAACTGTGAACTTCGCACCGATTGAGAAGAAAACACTTCTAACTCGTTAGGAACTAATAATAAAATCGACATTGCAAGTCATTGATATGATCATGCAAGACGGTTAACGACTATAATGTCTGAATGGTTTCACACTCAAAGGGACGACATGAAGATACTACTGACTGGCGGAACAGGCTTTATTGGTTCTGAGCTACTCAAAATGCTCACCACTCATCAAGTCATTTTGCTGACGCGCACCCCCGCGCAGGCAAAACAGCGACTTCAGCATGCCGATGTCGGTAATATTGAATACCTTGATTCCCTAGACTCCCTGGAAGATCTCAACGATGTTGACGCAGTGATCAACCTTGCAGGCGAGCCCATCGCGGACAAACGCTGGAGTCAGGAACAAAAAGAGATCATCTGCAACAGTCGCTGGAAAGTGACAGAGCGCATTGTCGAACTGATCCACGCCAGTACCGAGCCCCCTTCAGTATTCATAAGCGGCTCTGCGGTTGGCTATTACGGCGATCAACAAGACCACCCCTTTGATGAATGCCTACACGTAAACAGTGAGGCCTTCGCCCATTCTGTGTGTGCTCGATGGGAGCAAATCGCCAAACGAGCAGAATCGGAGCAGACACGTGTGTGCCTATTACGAACTGGGGTTGTTCTTGGCCCTAATGGTGGTGCTCTCGCCAAGATGCTGCTGCCTTACAAACTGGGCTTAGGTGGCCCGCTAGGCAGCGGTAGACAGTACATGCCTTGGATCCATATCTTGGATATGGTTCGCGCCATCATGTACTTACTCGAAACGCCGCATGCGCATGGCGAATTCAACTTGTGCGCTCCACACCCTGTCAGCAACAAAATTTTTAGTGGCACATTGGCCAAGACTCTTAAGCGTCCGCATATTTTGTTCACCCCGAAATGGGTGATGAACATGGCAATGGGGGAATCCTCTTGCCTGCTATTTGATAGCATACGTGCAAAACCGAAAAAGCTCACCGAGCTTGGCTTTAAATTCAGTTACTCCCGAGTGGAGCCTGCACTCAAGAACTTGCTTCAAGATAGAAGTTGTTGAATCATAAGGCTCACGAACTCTCAGTGAGCCCTAAACTATGAAAAAGTCTGTTCTTATCACCGGATGCTCTACCGGCATCGGTTACGTATGTGCCCACGCTTTGCAAAAGGAAGGCTTTCACGTCATTGCTTCCTGCCGACAAGACCAAGACATTGAACGCCTAACCAACGAGGGCTTAACGTGTATTAAGCTGGACCTGAATGATCCTGAGAGTATTTCGTCCGGCGTCGCACAAGCGCTCGAGTTGGCTGAGGGTAAACTTTATGCCGTCTTCAACAATGGCGCTTACGGCCAACCAGGTGCTTTGGAAGATTTGCCGACAGTGGCCCTTCAAGCACAATTTCAAACCAACTTCTTCGGCTGGCACCAACTCGTAAGAGAAGTGCTACCGCACATGCGTAAACAAGGTGAAGGGCGCATCATCCAAAACAGTTCCGTACTCGGCTTTGCCGCCATGAAGTATCGTGGCGCCTATAACGCCTCTAAATTCGCGCTAGAAGGCTGGACAGACACCCTACGTTTGGAATTGATGGACACCAACATCAAGGTAGCATTGATCGAACCAGGGCCGATAGAGACCCAGTTTAGACAAAATGCCTTAAAGGCGTTTGAGCAATGGATTGATGTGGAAAGCAGCGCCCACAGAGCAGCTTACGAGGGCCAAAAGCAGCGTTTAGATAACGACAAGTCGAACAACAAGTTTGTGCTTCCTGCTGAATCTTGTATTGAGCCCGTGCTTCACGCACTCACCAGTGATAAGCCAAAGATTCGCTACAGAATCACCACACCAACCAAAGTCTTTGCCGTTTTAAAGCGCCTATTACCCACTCGTCTTCTTGATAAAATTTTGCGACAAGCAGCATAAAAACTTTTTATCACAATGTAATTTTACCGTAACAATGTGATGTCATTATGAGCATGTAGGTTAAGAAAACCTCAATGTTCGAATCAATTTCTAGGTTAGTATCTTCATCCATCGAGCCTGAACGCGATGTGGATACTCACTTTAGATTTGGTATCGCCACCCTTTCTGTTTTGTATTTTCGCGAGACAATAATGACATTAAATCAGCTTAACTGGCTTAGTGTGGGTGTAGTGTTGACCATGTTCATCCTATTTTGATACCACACCCAGCACACAACTATAACGTCTAACAAGACTCTTTAACCCGTGCTGGACTTGCCAAATTTAATAGCACTTTCGCTTGCTATCAGGAATACGCTGCTTCGGCAGCGTTTTTCCTTTCTATCGCTTGAATTTCCCAAATATCAACTCCATATCTACAATCAACGACAAGAAACAAAAAGCAAGGATACTCTGATGCAATCCCCATTTATCGTTGAGTTAACAGAACAAAACTTCCGTGAAACGCTTGAAGGATCAATGAACACGCCGGTGTTGATTCATTTTTGGGCGAGTGCTCAACCAGAAAGTGCACAAGTGATTCCTGAATTACAAATGCTGGCTCAGCAATACAACGGCGCTTTCACCCTTGCTCTATTGAACTGTGAACAGCAGCCTGCTCTTGCTTCTCAATTCGGCGTGCAAGTGCTACCGACCATCGCATTGTTTATGAATGGTCAAGCAGTCGATGGGATGGGTGGTCCTCAGCCAATTGACGCGATTACGGCAATGCTGCAAAAGCATCTACCAAGCCAAGATGAAATGCAGTTGAAGCAAGCCAGCGAACTGCTCCAACAAGGTGAACATGCTCAAGCTTTGGCGATTCTACAAACGTTATCGGAAGAGCTTCAAAACCGTGGTGATGTAAAACTAGCGATGGCAGATTGTTTACTGGAAACCAAACAGTTTGAATTGGCACAAACGCTGTTGGGTGCGATTCCACTGGAATACCAAGACAACTACTACAAAGGTTTGATCGCGAAGTTAGATCTACATCTTCAAGCCGCAGATAGCCCAGAGCTTCAACGCCTTGAACAAGAGCTAGCCACAAACCCTGATAATTTAGAACTCGCGTGTGAGCTTGCCGTTCAATACAACCAAGTCGGCCGTGATGAAGAAGCACTTGAGCTGCTTTGGAACATTCTCAAAGCTAACCTTGGTGCACAAGACGGTGAAGTGAAGAAAGTCTTTATGGATATCTTGAGCGCACTTGGCCAAGGTAACGCATTAGCAAGCAAGTACCGCCGTCAACTTTACTCGATTTTGTACTAGTCAAATCTTCGTAAAGTTAAAGAATTTGAATAGAAAAGGCCGGAAAATCTCCGGCCTTTTGTGTTTCTGCGATTTCTTAAAACACTTGTTCAACCAATCGCTAGCGCTAGAAATCACTGTACAGTGTTGGAACCGCTGGTGGGTATTCAATTGGCTGCCAGCGATCATTAAAGGTGTACTTGGCGTAAAGCATGAAATGGTTTGGCGTATAAAACTCTGAACGCTGCAAATCCACCAGCGCACCAAGGTACCAGCGTTTACTCACTCGTTTCTCAACGGCTGCTTGCAACGAGGCACCAAAACCGCCACCGCTCTCAGAAGTGTCACCTGTAGACAAATAAGGCGCATCTTCTTGCGTCCATGAATTAGAAATAGAAGCGCTAAGCTGATACGACCATGTACTGTTGTAACGACCGTAATAGTTCACTGGCAGTGATACAGAGAAATAACTTTGCGGGCTGTAGTAGCCGCCATGCCCAAGCGTGTATTCACCTAAGTTTTTATCGTAATCGAGATACATCAAGTTGGTGCCGATACTCAAACGCTGGTCATCCGTGGCAATCAGTTTGTAGTAAGCCCCACCCAGCACACCGAGACGAGTATTATCTTCAACGTTTTCCCCCGTCAGAGCATGGTATTGCAGGCTACTCCAAAAACCGTAAGGGCCGCCAACATCCCAGCTTGAATTGAGCTTAACACCAGTGCGAACCACACCTCCCCACTTTTTGCCTTGAGGATCGCTGGTTCCACTCGGTACCGTCATTCCAGCATAAGAAAGTGTGCTGCTGGTTTCTGGTCGGCGAGACGCTTCTGCAGTCCAACCAAAGTCCCCAAGATCGCCATCAACGCTGATGCCACCAACCCAAGTAGTATGATCAAAGCCAATCGGTGTAGTACCGATGTCCACTTGCCAGTCTTTCGCTTGCCAGCCTACACCAAGTGCCATGCCTGAAGCTTCATCTTGGAATGAGGTGCTATCAAAGCCTCCCTTTTTCTCGTAGTAATCTAGCTCACCAGAATCTACAGAGACGTAATCCGCTCTCAGCAACAAGTGACCGTCGAGTGATTCGATAGGAATGCGTGCTTCGATTGGCACTTGATTAGATGCGTTCAGCCCGTCTCGAGCACTGTAGTCCCAACCAATAAGCACATGACCATCACTACGATCATGGAGCGTATCGATGTCTGACTTAACATTGCGAGTCAACCAGTAGTCATCCGCTGTGTCATACAACTCGCGCAAAGTGAGAGTATCTTGCTGGGTTTTGTTCGGATTTGCGCTTTTTTCAATTCGGTCGCTATTTAGCGCTTGGTAACCTCGTTTTTCAGCTAACTTCCATTGCTGATTGTCCATCGCAATCGACATGCTGTTTCGGTAAGCCAAAGCATCAGCACCTTGCACGTCATCGAGCAAGCGGTTCAGGGTGTTCGCATCATTGCGGTAACCAAGTTGATTAAATACAGAGGCAACCGTCATCAATTGAGCAGCAGAAAGCGTCTCACGCTTCTTATTCAAGATAAGATGCAGATCATGGTAGCTTGCTTCGTCTCCGCTCTGGGCGCTGGCTTGCAACATCCCGACCTGAGCTTGCGTCTTGAATGGTTCAGGTTTTGATGAGATACGTTCATACAAAGCCATTGCTTGCTCTGGTTGTTGATTCGCAAGTAACAAATCCGCTTGCGCTAAGGTTCGACGTGTTTTCAGCTCATCAAATTGCAAAGTTTCAGAAGCACTTACCTTTTGCTCATCCGAACTCAGCGCTAATTGCTCGTACCATTGGTCAAAATCTTCAAACTGATTCAAACTCACCATCATACTGCCGTAAGCGAGTTGCTCATCGCGAGACCAGTGTGGTGATTGTTCGAGGCTTCGATAAATTCTTTCAGCTTCAACGGCTTGATCGATCTCTACCCACGCTCCAGCAAGACGTGCTAATGCCTGTACTTGGCCTTGATAGTCCTGCTCCAACGCATGCAACTTAGCTTGCACAGACGCTGGCTCCTCAAGGTAACGCTGTTGAATATCTTGTAATTCAGCATCGATCTTCAATCGAGTCAAATTGCGCTGCATGGAAGGCGTGACCGCTTTCTCTGGCACGCTTTCTAGCTCAGAAATTGCCTCTTCGACTTTGAAGTCTTGCGCGAGGTACAAGGCATGAGCAAACTTCATCTCAGGGTCTGAGCTGGATGCGGTCCACTCAGCCATCAGGGCATCTGCACGTTGCTTGTCCCCCATAGAACGAACAACACCAGCAATATCCAGTCTCAACCACGGCGATATTGGTTTTAGCTCAATCAATTCTTCCACCGCAGATTGCATACCCGCTTGATCATTCTGGGCGATAGCAACTCTCAAACGAGCAAGAATGATTTCAGATTGAATGCCATTGATTTTCTCAGCCACTACCTGTTTTTGCGCGGGAGAAAAACGCTGCGCAACCGACTCCGCACCCACCCAATCTTGTTGCTCAATACGAACGTCTAGCCGCCCACGTAAAGCAGAGCCGTTGTGTTGCTCAAGTTTGAGTGCTTGGATATAGGCTTTATCTGCCGCGGCATAGTTCTTTTGTGCTAAGTAAAGCGCCCCCAAAGAGGTAAAAGCATAAGGCTGAGTTTTATCGGATTGAATGGCTTTACGGTAAAGGCTTTCAGCTTGTTTAAACTGCCCTTTCTCGGCTAGCGCATCACCTTGATCCAAATAAGCCCAATATTGCGAGGTTTCAATCAAAGTGGCCCATTTTGAGGCACTATCTGGATCTTTATCTAGCTGCTGTGCACGTTCAAAATACTCAAGCGCCTTTTGTTGCTGACCTTTACGCAGATATACCTTGCCCATTCCACCCAATATTTCTGGGTCGTTCGGACGCGTCGTCATCGCATAACGCAACTGCTTCTCAGCTTGCGAAGTTTTGTCCTCATCCAGCAGTTTGAGACCTTTCAATTTGGCAAGATAGGTTGGATCCTTACGCAGGTCTTGCTCGGTTTCCCAACGTTGCCTCGCACCTTGGATAGCACGTTGAATCTCTAGGTCCGAAGGATAGTAGCTCGCTAGAATCGCGTATTGTTGAACCACTTGTTCTGAAATCGGCAATTGGTCGAGGGCACGCAACCAAGATGTCGCCGCACTGCTGCCAATGACTGGCGCTAAAGCGAGCTTTTTGTAGGTATCTAAAATCCATGGGTCAGCTGGATTCTCTTTGCGGATATGATTCGCCAATGCGAGTTGAAACTGAGGCACGCCTGGATAGTCTGCATTCAACCGCTCTAGGCCTTGTTTGACAGTCTGCCAACTGCCATCAAGATTGCTTTGCAGCTGAAGAAACTCTAACTGCAAGGCAGCCGAGGGCATGCCGTTTGGGAAAATGGCTTTATACGCTTTGATGGCTTCTTCGTAACGGCCAGATTTAGCAAGCAGCTTCGCTCGCTGGTAATCGCCTTTCTTATCTCCTTGAAGAGCCATTATGGCGGCAAGATCTTTCGCTTGCGGGGAGTTTGGCGATTGTTTGGTTAAACGCTGAAACGTCTGCTTGGCAAGCTCCGGCTGTTTACGCTTTAAATACATATTGGCTTGGTAATACAAGCCAATCGGGTTCCCTTCCTCAATCGCAAACAAACGCTCAAGGGTACTTTCAACGATATCGTCACGCCCTATCGCATCCGCCAGCTTAAGCTGTTCAACCAACCACTCTACCGAGTTCACTCGAGCAAGAGACGTCGAGAACTGAACCGTTTCGATCGGTTGATAAACCGCGGCTAACTGCGCTTGGCTCAGCGGTTTTGAACTGAAACTTTGCGCGTGAACGGGGTAAACCCCACTCGCCATCATGGCCAATGGAATTAACCACGAAGCACGTCTTGCTATTGGCATTGCTCGCTCCATGCAGGCAACAGTTCACCTTGTTTGCCAAAGCGGTAGCGTGCCTGATGCCAGCCTAGGCCAAACAAGCTCAAAACATTGTCGTAGTAGTGGTCGTTTCTGCCCGAGATAAGCTCTTGCTGCGCTCGGCTTGCTTGTGCTTTGAGCAGCTCAGACTCACCAGGCGCCGCCAACAAAGGCAAAGCAGCAGCAGAAAATCCTGCACTGCCAACTTGAGTGTATTCACCCGTTTCTGTATTCACTTCTCGTGGTGGTGCACCGAGCGCTTTAGTCGCTGCGACAAAGGGCTGCATTTGCTGAATCAGCTGAGCTTTTTCTGCGACTTGGTCATCAAGCATACCTGCCCATAAGTAGGTACGAATGGCGTTGTAGCTGCCAATTGGCCCAGTCACCGAATCGGTACTGTACTGACCTTGGCTGAGCGTTGCCCAATCAGGGCTGAAACCTTTTGGCATGGTTTGCGTTAGCATTCGCGCGCTTGCTTTATACATACCATCCCATGAATATTGCGGATACAGAGCTTCCATTCGTGCAATCAGCTGTAACGGCACATAGCTCGGGTTCACACGGTAGCGATCACCAAACTCAAATCCTGTTGGTGCAGGCAGTAACACGGTACCCACACCGTCAATAGTTACAGTCTCTTCTCGTAGAATACGACTAGCAAGCAGATGACCAAGCGATTGGTAGTAATAGTTATCCCACAGTCGCCCCGCTTCCACTAAAGCGTAAGCAATCCAAAGGTCGGAATCCGATGCTGCATTGGTATCTAACACACCAAAACTGCCGTTCGCTTTTCTGCCCCATAACCATGCTGGCAATCTTGCCGTAAGGTCGCCACCAGCTAAATGCACTTGAGTCCAGTTTAATACCTCGGCGAAGGCTTTTTGATCATTGGCAACCAAAGCAAAGAACAACGCATAGGACTGGCCTTCCGATGTAGTGATCATGCGCTCATCGCTGCCATCTACCACTCTTCCCTGTTCAATATAAACCGACTTAAATGTATCCCACTGCGGCCAGTCACACGTGTTTGCCCAGAGTTGAGGAGAAGCCATCAGAATCATGAGTGCTATCAGCTTTTTCATTCTTCCTCTTCCTCCGTTTTTTCGAGGCGCTTAGCCGACACTTGACGTAGCACACGCCACAGCACGATAGTGACAATCACCATCAATATCGCGGCAAAACAAGCCACTACAATTGGGTGATTTGAGAAGTGATACCAAACCAACTGCCATACAGGGAGCTCACCGACATAGTAATGAGAGCCTACGTTATAACTTGCGACTTCGTCGTTTCTTAACGTCACCACAGAGCCAAACATGTGCTCGATTTTCCCCGAATCTGAGAGTGCTTTGTCCACCGAGGCAAAATCTGCTGGGTGTGCGGCCATGATTGACACCAAGCTACGATTGCTTGTGTATGGCGACTCCATGCCATATATCGCAGCAAAGGAGCCATCAGCTTCAACTGAGACATAATCGGCAGGGACTTGGTTAGCGTCACTAGGGCTCATCCAGTTCATACCAAGTTGTTGCTCATTCTTACTTGGCAGACGAATTTGACGTTCGCCTGCTTCGACCACAAGGTTAACTTGCTCTGGGTCGTTAGCCGCTTCTTCCAATGAACGCACAACGCCAATACTTAAGATATCCTTGTCTTTTAGTGTCTCTGCATCCCATTGGTCCGTTAGTTGAATCTGAATACCCGGATAACCAGAGTCAGCACCTAGCGAGCCCATCATGTTTAAAAACGTCTGCAACGCCTCTCTTGGGGCATTTTTAGGAACGACGACCGCAGTTTCAGACAGATCGGCCATACGTGTGTACGGGAAACCTGATGTGGCAAACGCACGCATATTTGGCATTTCGATATAGTGTGGGAAGCCACTGAAGTCGAGCGTAGAGTCTCCATCTACAACAGCATATTGTTTGCTCGGTTGAGTAACCTGACACTGTCCATCGGTAACCGAGGCAAAACCAAATTCAAAGTCGATTTGGTTTTTGCTGCCAACTTTAAACGCGGGAATACGAACCTGGTCGTCAGAACTGAGAAAACTGTCATCCAACAAAGGCACGCG
Organism: Vibrio sp. B181a; assembly: GCF_030248375.1. NCBI lineage: Bacteria > Pseudomonadati > Pseudomonadota > Gammaproteobacteria > Vibrionales > Vibrionaceae > Vibrio > Vibrio sp. B181a. The sequence continues at coordinate 37,832 of NZ_JAHGAD010000026.1, forward strand.
AACACGGTTGGAATCACCACCCTGACCTTCTGTTGTGAGGTTAAACGCTTCAATAAATTGATCGTTGATGCTCAGTGTTAGACGAGAGCCTGAATGGTCTTCTGTCGGTGGTGAGTAACGGTAGTTCAGATCCATTGGAATACCGCGGCTTTGCCAAGTGAATAGATCTGGCGGCAAACGTAAGCTCACGCTGATAGGTGGTGGTGTGCGACCTTCCACTTGCAGCATGCTCTTTTGCTCGACAAGCTCAGAAAGCGCAACCGGACGATCGGTGCTCACCCAGTTTGGCGCATCGTAAGGCACACGAGGTTTGATTTGCTTCACCTCGTTGATCTTAGCAATTGGTCCAGTAAGAATCTGGTTACCCAATGCCAAACCACGTACGGCTGTATTGAGGTCTGCACTATCACGGCCAATCACCAAAAGTAACTTCACGTAAGGATCTGTTGGATGAGTGATCACCTGTAAACGAGGGCCATCAGTGTCCGGAAAATCTTTTAAGAACTCTGGCTTGTTATCGTTGGTGATAAACACTACGGCGTTGCGCTCTGGCAGGGTGTCGAAACTCAAAGGGAACTGCGCCCCACGCCAAGCTGCTAAAGAGCCAAAGTAGGAACTCAAAACACCAGCGGCTTTCACTTCGTCCAAGTCATATTTATCGCCCATCACAACCGGTAAGTTGAGTTGGCTAAAGTCGCGTACATCAAAAAATGGGGCAGGCAGCAGACTCAAGTCGCTTTCCAACTGCGTCTTTTGCACGAACATTTCGATGCGACTGCTTTGGCTGATCTCTGCCCAAATGCTCGAGTCGTTCGGGTTCGCACAATCTTTGTGAGTATTACCAATCAGCTCAAAACGAATTTGGTTGTAGTTGCTGAAATAACGCGCATCTAAAGGCATAGAAAGGCTAAGCTTTTTGCCTTGTTGGCCATCAACAATGGACGCGACACCCATGAGTTCATTGTTCAAATACACTTTGACGTGAGAAACCAAGGCAAGCAACGCTGGTGAAGGCGTGATGTCAAAATACAAAGTGGCTTTAGACACCACCTCATCAAGGCGAGAACCAAAACCAACGTAAGCATTCGCTTCGCTACCTTGAATCGCAATTGAGCCACTGTAGCCCAGTTGAGTAAATGGAACCACGCGCTTAAAGACAGTGGCATTTTCCGCGTCTTGTTGCTGAGCTTGAGGTTCCGACAATTGCTGTTTTACTTCTTGTGCCGCGAGACTGCCCGACATACACATCAGAGTGATTGCCGTCGTCAACGCTGTTAGTTTTTTATTATTTAGCATGACTTTGGGTCCTGGTTGGGACATAGCGAGGTCTAAGTGACCAAATAAATTCGATACAAAATAAAAGAGCATCCACACTGACCATGACAAATTTAGGACAGTGTTGTAGCAAGCGCTTGTATCCATTGAAGCCGACTTGTAGCACGGCTTGCATACTCGATAGTGGCTTATCTGCTTGATAGCCTTGTTGCCATTTCGCCCATGTATCTGCTCGCGCGAACGTGCACTGGACGTACTGGATTTGTTGTTGGTGCGACAGTTCATTTAGTTGCATACCAAAGATGCCTTTATGAGCATAGGCAACGGTCATCGGGAACACGAATTCTTGACCACCACGATTCAGAATCACTTCCAGTGATTGACCGAGTAGGTACTGACAAGTTTGTTCATCCATTCCATCGATTTCGATACGAACACCCCCTAATGAAAAGTCTTTCATCTGAGCTTGAATCAAATGCCCAGAGTGAAGTCTCACCGCAACAGGAATCGCCACCTCTACACGGTGATCTTTTCGCACCTGTTTCGCTTCTACCGCAACCGCAACCGCTGCACCTAAGATCAGCAAGTTGTACATCGTCCACACTAAGTTAACGATGACAGTACCGACCTCGTCTTGGGGCCCCCACCCCATGCGATACAGCCCCACAGCAAAGCCTATGACATTCAGTGCCACCAGCACCAAATAAGGTCGAGAGATCACCCAGTCGTAATGTGATTTTTCGACTAAGCCACCTTTCGCTGTCACGTTGAATGTCCCTTTATGGGGCGCAAACAAAGCGACAGTGGTTGGTCTTGCGATATACCAAGCAAGCACGGTTTCATACACTTCTCCCCAGAAGGAGTAGCGATAGTCACCTTGCATGCGTGAGTTGGTCATACTGGCATGGATCATGTGCGGCAAGACGTACAAAATGATCGCCAGTGCTGGCGCGTAAATGACGTAAGAGTGTAGTAACAAAAACGCCAAAGGTGCTATCAAAAACACAATACGCGGAATACCGGATAAGAAATGCAACATCGCATTAACGTAACAAAGCCGCTGGGACAGCTTGAGCCCTTTACCAGTGAGCGGATTGTCGACCCGAAAAATCTGCGCCATCCCCCTCGCCCAACGAATACGTTGCCCGACGTGCGCTGATAAGGTTTCAGTCGCTAAACCCGCTGAAATCGGCTGCTTGAGATAAGCAGAGCGGTAACCCAAACGGTGCATACGTAATGAGGTATGTGCGTCTTCCGTTACGGTTTCGACCGCAATACCACCGACTTCTTCAAGCGGCTCACGACGCAAAATGGCACACGAGCCACAGAAGAACGTCGCATCCCATAAATCGTTACCATCTTGAATCAACCCATAAAACAAGTTGCCTTCGTTAGGCACATTGCGGAAGTTCGACAAGTTACGTTCAAACGGATCCGGAGAGAAAAAGTGGTGCGGAGTTTGAATCAGCGCCAGCTTCGGATCTTTAAGGAACATGCCCATGGTAAGCTGGAAAAAGGCGCGGGTTGGAATGTGGTCACAATCGAAGATCGCCACAAATTCACCATCCGTCTGCTTTAATGCATAGTTGATGTTACCGGCTTTGGCGTGCTCGTTCGTCGGCCTTCGAATGTAGTTGACTCCAACACTCTTGGCGAAATCACGGAAGCTATCTCGCTTACCATCATCGAGAATGTGAATTTTCAATTTGTCTTTTGGCCAGTCCACCCCCATCGACGCATACACGGTTGCTTTCACTACATCGAGATCTTCGTTGTAAGTAGGAATCATCAGGTCGATAGTTGGCCAAGTGGATTGATCCGTCGGCATAGAAACGGGCTTGCGGTTGAGTGGCCAAATATTCTGGAAGTAACCCAACATCAATACGATCCAAGAATAGGTTTCTGCCAAAAGCAAAATGCCACCCAGTACCAAAGCAACAGGGTCATCCCAGTTTAAGGTTGAAGAGTAACGCCACCAAAGATAACGGCAAGAAGCGGTCACAGATAAGATGATCAGCAGCATTGTCGGGAAGCGACCCGGCATGCGTCTTACCATCATGGCTAATGCCCACAGTAGCAATACAAACACCGTCTGCGCCTCATAACCAAATGGGACGGTAAAACACAGCAGAGCAATGAGAACGACAACGAACAAAAGAATGTAATTGAGTGCCATTGCTGGTTTGCTCGCTTTGATGCGCTCACGGACCTCAGGATCTTTGACTTGGTTAGCGGTCTTTTCCAACCAGCGAACGCTTTTCGCTACCAATTCAAATGGCAGATAAAACGCGTTGCGAACTTGCTCCGCGATATGAAGAGAAAAATCACCGAACTTTTTCGACCAAGATGCATTGAGGTTTTGCTTGAAGCATAGCAACCAAACACTTTGGATAACGAAACGAACCGGGTCGAATAGTCTTGGCGCTGCATAATTAACATGTGGGAAATAAACGAGAGGCAACTTCCAAGACGGCACACCGCCGATCATTGGTTTTAAGAAAATAAAACTCAGCGAAAACCAAAACGAAAGCAAACAGCGCCCGAGCCAGTTAGATTTGCAGTTCCAAGCCTGCTCATAAACGGTTTTCTGCACATTAAACTGCTCAACGACCCAGCTTTGGAAGATAAGATTAAGGCTACGCATTACTACACCACCCTAGGCACTGGTTGCCGAGAGTGTAGACACACACCAAAACGCCAAGGACTGGTAATCTTTCGCTGCTTGGCTAATTGGAGAGTAATGCTGCACCGTGGTCAAGTTTGCAACGCACTCCGGCAGTGCCGTGTCTCTGTGCATCATCACAGGCACTAAAGCATCCCCTAACTCTTTTTTCAAAACCAGCATGAAGTCACGTCCAATTTCTGTTTCCGGTTGATACTTATTGAGGACAAATTTGAGTTTGCCCTGTTCAATCAACGCTTGAATACCATGCTGATGTTGAAATTGGGTTTTCAATACAGAGTAATTGATGGCATCTGCATTAAGTACAACCAAAACCATATCCATAGAAGCCATAAAGCCTGCTAGATTTGGCGCACTTAGATAAGACAAATCACCATGAAATAACTGCCATTGCTCGCTCTCATCAATTTCGAGAGTGGCCTCAGCAAGCTGTTGGAGGGGATGGTGATGAGCGTGAGAAAACTGAGAATGCTGCTCATCATATATTTGGCCAAACGGAAGGAAAGTCACGCCTTGAGGACTTTGATAGCCAGCCTCCATCCACGGCCCGCCATTGAGTACTCGCTTAGCCCAACCATCTTGCTCTTCAGAGGGAAGGCCAAGGTGAAGACGCAACAAGTTTTCAGGTAACGCATCTATCGCGAGAACCTGCTTGTTAATTTTGACTAAAGCTTGAGCTAAGTTTGCGGTCAGTGTTGTCGAGCCACAACCGCCTCTTAGGCTCACAAGAAGAAGGCGCTTCATATCGCTTCCGTTTTAAGACCTGCTTGATTCTTTCTACTGCCCATTTTGGTCTCGCCAGTACACTGTGATTGAAAGATTAACCACTTACTTTTCACCTTGTGGTATGACTCATTTTCTGTTGTTTCAACATACTGGTGCTGAGCTAAGTTATATGAAGAGTAGATCGAATTAATATCTTTTGCTGGTTCTGTCACAACATATTTCCATATTTCTCGCACACTTACTCAGAAAATGGCGGGATTCCTGTCCTACACTTAAACTCTGATTAAGCCATACTGATGAAAATTTGACGCACTTATCCGTGCATCACATATTTACAGAATAATAAAAAATGTGAACAACCTAAGTCATTGAGCACATGATTATTAAATTCCTAAGTGATGTTTGGCTTCAGAAACCGAAGTTATGAAGATATGTTGTAATTATCCATTTACGATATATAAACCATAGCTATAGGCATACTTAGAACATATAGATTTCAGAATGCAGAACTTTTAGGTTTATAAACATCAAGGCAGATAATGCTATATCTATTTTTATTTTTGATCAATTTCGTTTAATATCTCAGCGTCATTTTCTTGTCACTAAGAATGCATTTTTTGTAAGGATTGGCATACAGCGGATTGTTAGCCATTAAAGCAAATGATATTAAACAACTGATATATAAGGTAAAGTTAATGTCATCAATACACGGTTTATCCGCGATTACAAGTGAGCGTGAGATTAAGTCTGTCTACGTCAATTTATTTTCCCACAAGCGTATGGCAATCGATTACCTAATAAATACAACATGCAATACTGGCAACAGTTCACTTACATCCTTCTCTGATAAAGCTTCTTTTCTTTCCGGTCTAAATGACAGCACATTACTTAAATTCAATAACTTATCTGCCGAACATTTGGATAAGATGTTCTTTATCAGTAATAAGGCCTCAACAAAGAAGCCAAATCCGGTATTTCTAGCCAAAGACATTCACAGAATAAATATAGCCAAAAACTCACATTTTAATTTAATTATTCCGGACTCAATTTTAGTTCAATGCGAAGACAGTGATGTGAGATTATTCCTACAGCAACTAAGCGCTTTATCTTATAAGAAAGAGTCTGTGGTCAATGTATATATTTATGGGCACCTTGCGACCTCAATACTAAAACCAAAGTTATTGACCAATAATCACTTTATCTCCGGTTTAGCCACCATGACGGCTTTAGATGACTCTCGTTACGGTTACCTCGTTGATTTTTGGTCAAATAAGCATGGCGTGAAATCAGAAGAAGAGTACATCCTCACTCATGATAAAGCCGATAAGTTAATAGCGACACCGTATGAAAAAGTACAAGCATCGGAAGTCACCGAAGACAAAGCAGACAGTGAACGGATTTATATTTCCAGAGAGGCTATTGGCGAGAGCACTAACGTGCCAAAAGAAATGCACATTGCAGAAGACAATCAGAGCCTGATAAGCATGCTAGACAGTCCTAGGGCATCAACGCTCATATTTAGCTGCGCGAGCCAAGACGAAGTACAACAGTTGGCATTGGATTGTTACCGTCTGAGAATGAAGGCGGGTCGTCAATTAAAAATCATCATCCGTGAAACACAGCAATGTCTGAGGTACGCCGACGAGAAGTTCCTTCTCCGTGCTGGGGTGAATTTAATCTCACCTGTTCAAGTCCCACAAATGCGTTTTATGACTCAAGTGGAAGCCATACAGGGCCAGATGCTAACGCGCTCACTGCCACAAAATTTGGACGCCTTACTAAAATACGACGTTAAGTTTGGCAGTAAAGGCTACCTAAATAACCGAGACTTTGTTCAATATTGTACAGACGTTATCGCTAGCTCTACTCGATCTAATGTGAACTTCGCCCTCATCAAACTCAACTTATTACCAGGCATGAGCGCTGAAGAGTGCCTCAGATTGTGTCATATCCGCAGAGATGGTGACGTAGTGACAGCCTGCAATAAAGCGCTTTACGTTTTATTTAGTGCCATCCGTCACAACGATATTGAAGTTGCGCTCAACAATATATTTGAGTTCCCAACTCGAGACTTGTTTCACTCAACTCGTAGTTTTGAAACCCAGTATGACATTGAAAGTGAACTAAAATACATCATGGAAGATGAGGTCGTTATCTCTGAGGAGGTCTCTAACCTAACCACAGAGAAGCAGATTTTTTCAGCATCAAAACAATCTTTAAATAACGTACCCACTTTATTTGCTGTGAGGAAACCCATCAACCTGAAAGGGCAAGCATGAACATAAACGATTTTTTTCTCACTGTTGGCATTAGCCTTAGTGTAGGCCTGATTCTGGGCTACTTCTTACGGGATATTGTCGGTGTGGTGTATGACTTCTACCAGCGGAACCTAAAACGCTCGCGCTATTTTGAACAAGATCTGTCCATCAACAAAAATAAGAAGCTTAAGTGATGACTTCACATCCTAAACAAACTGCCCAGTTCACGATTGGATTGGGATGGTGGAACATTTATTTTATTGCCAAGGTTGCCCTTTATCTACAAGGGGTCATAGACTTCCACCCGCTAGAAAACTTCGCACTACTGCTGTTCATTTTGCTCCCAATGCCAGTAAAAGCGTTAAATACCCTCCGTCATGTGGTTGCGGTTGTTATCGCAGCATGGTTGCTTCATTACGATTCCTTTCTTCCACCACTCGATCGACTTTGGGCACAAGCTGGCCAACTAATGCAATTTGAGTTTAGCTATCTTGTTGAACTCCTGGGCCGCTTCATCTCTGCTCAAGCGCTGCTAGGGCTGTTTGCGTTGTGTGCTGCTTATTACATCCTGAGTAAGTTTTTGCGCATTTCGGTGTTTGTTGTTATCGCGATGCTTTACGTCAGCGTTCCCAAAGATGCCGAGAGTCCTGTAACGGCTGAAGCACCCCAACCTGCACCACCAACCACGACTGACGTAGCAGAAACAACAAAACCGCAAATGACAGAAATCAACGACGACACGCTCAACAGCATGAAAGCAGATTTCTTTGCTAAAGAAGCGTCGCGACGCGTGTCATTTAACCCAGATAACGCTCAAGACGCGCCATTTGACTTACTGTTCTTGAGTATCTGTTCCGTCGCTTGGGATGATATTGAAATTGCTGGCTTGGCCGATCATCCGCTGTTCAAAGAATTCGACATCATGTTCGACAACTTCAGTGCCGCAACCTCCTACAGTGGCCCTGCTGTTATTCGACTATTAAGAGCAAGCTGTGGCCAGCAGGAACACAGCCAGCTATTTGAGCCCGCGCCCAAGCAATGTTATCTATTCGACGACTTAAAGGCCCTTGGCTTTCAAGAAAACTTACTGATGAACCACAACGGCGTATTCGATAGTTTCTTGGAGTTAATTAAGAAAGATGGCGATCTAAAAACCGACCTCATGTCACAAGCAGGATTCACGCCTTACCAAAAATCATTTGATGGTTCCTCTATCTTCCGTGATAAGCAAGTGCTTGATAACTGGTGGCAACAAAGGATAAAAAGCGATGATGAAAAAGTGGTTGCCTTATACAACTCTATTTCATTGCATGACGGAAACCGAATCATCAATGCCAACTCAACAACCTCAATGGTGAGTTATAAGAAACGACTTAAGAATCTACTTGATGATCTTTACGCCTTCTTTAAAGAGCTAGAAGCCTCTAAACGCAACATCGTGGTCGCATTAGTGCCAGAACATGGTGCGGGTATGCGAGGCGATAGAATGCAAATATCTGGCATGCGAGAGATCCCGGCTCCGACCATTGTACATACACCAGTAGGTATTAAAGTTTTTGGCGAAGGGATTCAGCGTCAAGGGGAAACTGAACACGTGAAAGCACCTTCAAGTTATTTAGCGCTATCACAACTGGTGTCAAATATTCTCGAGCAAAACATTTACGAGAAAAAGTCCTTTAATCCGAGCGACCTAGCCGAGAACTTACCTGAAACTCAAGTGGTTGCGCAGAACTCAGGTTCAACCGTTATCGAAGTCAATGGTAAGTACTACGTCTCGCTGGACGGCTCAAGTTGGATTGAATATCCGAAGTAAATAGTCAACGTAATAAACAATCTGCCTTAAGTGATGGGTGAGATTAAATAGCGAAAGGCCGGGAAAAACCGGCCTTTATTTTGTCTGGAATTTATCGAGCCTCTCATTTCTACGATTGTTTCATCAGCCTAAATGAGTAAAAATGAATCAACATTATGCACTTAAGGGAATAGTACATGCCAATTGACTCATTGATCACCATCGGTATTTTCGTTGCTCTAGCCGTTATCCTCCTCGCTTCTGCAGTAAAAACCGTTCCACAAGGCAACAACTGGACGGTCGAACGCTTTGGTCGTTACACCCATACCCTCAAGCCAGGCCTCAACCTCATCATTCCTTTTGTTGACCGTGTCGGACAAAAGGTCAACATGATGGAGCGTGTACTCGACATTCCAGCACAAGAAGTAATTTCGAAAGATAACGCCAATGTAGTCATTGACGCGGTAGGTTTTGTTCAAGTCATCGATGCCGCGAAAGCCGCTTATGAGGTTAACGACCTAGAACATGCGATTCGTAACCTAACCCTCACTAACATTCGTACCGTACTTGGCTCAATGGAATTGGACGAGATGCTTAGCCAACGTGACATGATCAATACCAAACTGCTCTCTATTGTCGACCAAGCAACCAACCCTTGGGGCGTAAAAGTCACTCGTATTGAAATCAAAGATGTTCAACCACCAGCGGACCTAACAGCAGCAATGAATGCTCAGATGAAAGCAGAGCGTAACAAACGTGCGGAAATTCTCGAAGCTGAAGGGGTTCGCCAAGCTGAGATCTTACGTGCCGAAGGCCAAAAACAGTCAGAGATTTTAAAAGCGGAAGGTGAAAAGCAATCGGCTATCTTACACGCGGAGGCTCGTGAGCGCGCCGCACAAGCAGAAGCAAAGGCGACTTACATGGTATCTGAGGCAATCGCTAAAGGTGACGTAAAAGCCGTGAACTACTTTATAGCCCAAGGTTACACCGAAGCATTGAAGAGTATTGGCCAAGCTGAAAACGGTAAGATCATCATGCTGCCAATCGAAGCCACTGGGCTAATGGGCTCTGTCGCGGGTATCGCTGAAATGTTCAAACAAAGTAAAGACTAAGGTCTGCTTATGGATTTATTTAGCCTATTAGAAGGTGTCACCTTTTGGCACTGGATTGCGTTTGGTCTCGCGTTACTCGCCGTTGAATTGCTCGGGACAGCTGGCTACTTTTTATGGCTCGGCCTCTCTGCACTAATTGTGGGTGCCATCTTGTCTTTCTTGCCGATTAGTTGGCAAATGCAATGGTTAGCATTTGCTGCTTTCAGCCTAGTGACAACTTGGCTTTGGTGGCGAAAACAATGGTCGAAGGATCGCAAAAGCGACAAAGCGCGCGACCTCAATCAAAAGCATAAACAATTGATCGGCAATATTGTCACTTTGGAAGAAGACTTCACTGTCGGCATGAACCGCTTAAGAGTTGCCGATACGACTTGGTCTGCCGAATCAGAGCACGACTTACCGGCAGGAACTCGGGTCGAGATTGTGGCTGTAGAGGGCATCATTCTCAAGATTAAGCCGATTTCTCGCTGATTTGTGTCAAAATAATAGGGTGCAAAGCATCCTATTTCATATTTATTCTAACTACCTCTTTTATTTCATTGAGTTATTTAAATTATCCATAAAAATTAAGTAACAGAAATATTATCAATATCCTCTCTTTTTCATCCAATCTTCATTTATTAAAATCTAACAATTCAGACACATAGAAAAATATAACTCCTTTTTCTAAATCTAAATTTATTTTAAAAAATAAAACACTGTTGAATTTAATTTTGATCTTTCTAGGTCTCTATACATACTTAACGCATAAGCATGTCAATTAGGTGCTTATATTTTTTAAGGTAAGTAAGAGGAAGTACTATGAAAAAGACAATGATGTTATTCGCTGTCGTCTTGTTCTCATCGAGTGTGTTTGCCTACACAGGCTCTAACGGCAACAGCGCGACAGGACCTAACGTGCAATGCTACCTGCCAGATGGGACTAGCGATTACATGCCAATAGTCTTATGCCAACATCAAAATGGTAAGACTAAATACTGATAACGGCATTTAGTTGTCAGAGATTTGTCGTTAAATTTTTCTATTAATCAACAGCTTTAAATCAAATATTGGCTTAGAAATGAGAGTCATAAAATAATGAGCAGTCATTAAGCACGTTTTAAATTTAGTAATTAGTTACGTAGTTTCGAATGATTAAGATAGCTCATTTAGAAACGGACAATATTTATAGGAATTTTGTTATGAGATATATATTATCAATCGCGATATCAATTGCTGCCTTGTCATTTAACTCTGCTCACGCTTACAGTGGTGCAAATGGTAACCAAGGAAGAACTTTAGGCCCAGAAGTACAATGCATGATTAAAAACGGCGATATTGTTTCTATGCCGGTAGAATATTGTAAGTTGTTAGAAGGGAAAGAAATGTAATAAAAAATGGCCTCTATATGAGGCCATTTTACTTTCAACAAGACTGTGTCTTAGAAGAAGTTGTGCGGTACGATAACTTGGAAACGGAAGTCCAAACGCTCGTAGTCCTCGTTGTTGTTCATGTCACGAGTTAGGTAAGTAGAGTGGAAACGCATTGTTGTGCCTTTCATTGCACCTGCTGGAAGCGTGTAGCCTACTGTACCGTTAACTGCGTATTCTGAATCGAAACCAACTTTGTCTTCAGAAATAGTTGATAGACCTAGACCAACGTAGCCGAACCAGCCACCACCGAAGTCAGTGCTTAGACGGTTGTACCATGCGATTTGAGTATCTTGGTTCCAGTCAGATAGTGCATCCCACCACTGGCTCCAAGTACCGTTGTTTGTACCGTAGCCACGAACTGTACGTGGAGTGAACTCTGCACTGTTCTCAGTGTGAGTGTAGCGAACTTGAGACATCCAGTTCATAGTGCCAACAGGCATTGTCAAAGACAGACCGTGGTGAGCACCCAAACCATCGTAGTCTACATCAGAGTTAACTGCGTAAAGGTCGTAAGCTAGTGCTGCATCGCCAACATTGAAATCAAACTGAGCTTTGTATGATGTGTTTGACTCATCCATTTTAGCTAGGTTTGCATGACCAACACCTAAGTTAAGACCAACACCACCTACTTTACCCGTCAAACCGATAGATTGTAGAAAATCAAAAGTACTGTCGTTTGACTTTTTAACATTTGGATCTTGCTTAGATGTCATCCACCAAGGAGCAGTGTGGCCAGTTGACGCACCGTAACCTAGAGTGAAGCCACCAACATCAACGAATGCTTTACCGCCTTTGTAAGTACCTGGAACGAAAGACCATACGTTACCAATCGTACCAACACCCATTTGAGTTAGACCAAAGTCACCACGGAAGCTTTCGCCGCCTTTAAATTTAACTGCAGCTTTAGTGATTTTAAGCGCGCCGTTTTGAGACTCATCCTGGCCCCAACCGTCACACATTGAAATCTCTGAACAAGCACCGTTGTTGTACATTGAACCACTGAAGTAACCACCAAGGTCGATACCTACTGAATCATTGTGGTAACCAGAAGAAAAGTTTAGAGCAACGTTGTAATCTGTGTAGTTTAGGTTCTCTTTGTGCTCAGCATCTACGCCATACTTATGAGAACGGTAACGCGTGTCTGTCACTGCTACCAAAGATAGTGTTGCACCATCAAGAAACTCAGAAAGAGCGTCTACATATTGGTCACCAGCAGCAGAGTCAGTTGCCGCCATCGCAGGAGCACTTGCAAGTGCACCCATCATTGCTGCTGTAATAGCAGATACCTTGAAAAATTTGTCCATGGAAAAAAACTCCTAAAAATGGGTATAGCTGTATTTTTCTATCTCACCTTAAGTTGGCCGCCGAAGGGGAGAAGTAAATTCCTGAATAAACCTAAATCATCTCTAATTTAGTTATTTTTAGTTCCTGCATACACACCGTGTATCCACGCTATTAAGACTAACTTCGCATCTAAAAACATCCAAATGGAACTTATTTTTTTTCTAAAAAAATATGACCAACGCCAAAGTTCCATATAAGTTGTTGATCCAGATCTTATTTTTAACACCAAAGACACAACCAAACACCAAATTCTTATTATTCAATAACTTAAATAGATTCAACAACGCTCAATTTGAAGTCGATCGCAGACTTTTTTGCTATGAGAGATGAATAACTGAAGGAGAGATCCTGATCACTGAAATCAGTAAAAGGTGCATTGGATGGCTATTAAGTGACTTTTTAATTGCAAAGAAAAAGCCCTAAACGACTGGCATTTAGGGCTTTTAGTTATTTTTTAGCTTTTTTGATAAGTGTTATTTCATTAAGTTGAGCAAGTCTTGTTCAGTTTGAATCTCAATACCTAGCTCTTGTGCTTTTGCAAGCTTAGAACCAGCATTCTCACCAGCAAACAGAATGTCTGTTTTCTTCGATACACTACCCGTTACTTTCGCGCCTAGATTCTGTAATGCTTCTTTCGCTTCTGAGCGACCGAGTTGAGAAAGCGTACCAGTTAATACGACCGTCTTGCCTTCCAATGGTAATTCAACACCTTCTTGTGGTGCTGCAATCTCTGGCCAATTGATGCCTTGTGCTAGCAAGTCTTGAACAACGGCTTGGTTTTTCTCTTCACCAAAGAACGTCGTAATGTGTTTTGCTACGATCACACCAATGTCCTGAACTTCAATCAATTGCTCTTCTGTTGCTTGCTGAATTGCATCTAGGTTTTTGAAGTATTGTGCTAGGTTGGCCGCTGTCGCCTCCCCTACTTCACGAATACCCAGCGAGTACAAAAAGCGTGGCAACGTTGTGAGTTTTGATTTTTCAAGCGCATTGACTACGTTAGTTGCCGATTTAGGTCCCATTCGCTCTAGTACTGTTAAGACACCCGCAGAAAGCTTGAATAAATCAGCTGGGGTTTCCACCATTTCGCGATCCACCAACTGCTCAATCACCTTATCGCCTAAGCCATCAACATCAAGAGCCTTACGAGACACGAAATGCTTCAGCGCTTCTTTACGTTGAGCCTGACAAACTAAACCACCAGTACAACGTGTTACCGCCTCCCCTTCGATGCGCTCAACGTGAGAGCCACATACCGGACAAGCATTCGGGAAAACGATCTCGCGCGCAGTTTCTGGACGACGCTCTTTGATAACAGACACCACTTGTGGAATCACGTCACCAGCACGACGAATAACAACTTGGTCACCGACCATCACTTGCAAACGCTCAATCTCGTCTGCGTTATGAAGCGTCGCGTTAGAGACCGTTACACCACCAACAAATACTGGTTCAAGCTTGGCTACTGGAGTAATCGCGCCAGTACGACCAACTTGGAACTCAACTTCGTTCAGTGTGGTGATTTCTTCCTGAGCAGGGAATTTGTAGGCAATCGCCCAACGAGGAGCACGAGCAACAAACCCCAAGCGCTCTTGAATCGCAATGTCGTCCACTTTGATAACGACACCGTCAATTTCGTAAGCCAAAGCTTCACGACGAGTAAGAATATCTTGGTAGTACGCTTTAACCTCTTCCAAGCTATCGACTCGCTTGGTTTCTGGACACATTGGCAAGCCCCACGATTTGATTTGTAAGAATCGTTCGTAGTGACTGTTAGCAAGAGTTGCCCCCTCCACAACGCCAACACTGTATGCATAAAAGCTTAGAGGACGTGAAGCCGTGATACGAGAATCTAATTGACGTAGGCTACCTGCTGCCGCATTGCGTGGGTTAACAAAAACTTTCTCGCCTTTTTTTCGTGCGTTCTCGTTAAGTTTGTCAAAACCGGCTTTTGGCATGAATACTTCACCGCGTACTTCTAGACGCGTCGGCCAGTCTTTACCTTGTAACTTTAATGGAATGGCACTGATGGTGCGTACGTTCTCAGTGATGTTTTCACCCGTCGTACCATCACCACGAGTCGCAGCTTGCACCAATACACCATTTTCATACAGTAAGCTCACAGCCAAGCCATCAAGCTTAGGCTCGCAACAGTATTGTTTAATGGTATGGCCAACGACACGGTCTTGAGCACGTTTATGAAAGCCATCTAGCTCTGCATCATCAAAAGCGTTATCTAATGACAACATTGGCACTTCGTGAGTAACTTGGCTGAATTCAGACAATGGCTGACCACCAACACGTTGGCTTGGAGAATCAACAGTGACCAGTTCTGGGTGTTCGGCTTCAATATCCAATAATTCACGCATCATACGGTCGTATTCTGCATCTGGAATCTCTGGGTTATCTTCCACGTAGTAACGAACAGCGTGGTAATGCAGCGACTCTTTTAGTTCTTCTAGTCGCTGAAGTACTGATTCAGACATATTAAAGCCCCGTGTATATTCATCAATGAGGTTGGGAATCTAAGAAAAAAGGCTCCTAACGGAGCCCTTTCATTATTTGGTGTTAAGGTTATGCGTTAGCAGCATTAAACTCAACTATTTGACGTCGATATGATGCTAATCGATCTGGTGTCATCAAGTTTCGTTGATCATCCAGAACGTTACCGCCCATATCGTCAGCGATTTGTTGCGCAATGCGCAGCATTAGGTTGAAGTTTTGGTCTGCTTCACCGTAGCAAGGTAGCGTCATGAAGAACGAAATACCTTTGGTGCTAAATTCTGCTGGATCGCCATGCTCTAGCGTACCTGGTTGCATCATATTGGCTACGCTGAATAGCACTTTGCCGTTACCAGATAAATCTACATGACGATGGAAAATGTTCATCTCGCCATAAATGAGGCCATTTTGTTGCATGCTGTCGAATAATTGAGTGCCCACAAAAGGCTCATCACCAGCGCAGTGGACGTTCAATACAATCACTTGCATTTCTGGTTCAGGCTTCGGTTCTTCGACAACCGGCTCAACGATCACTGGCGCAACTTCCACTTCTGGCGCTTGCGCTGCTAAAGGAGCTTCAAACACTGGTTGGAGAGTTTCTTCAACAACTTCTGCAACTTCTTCTTTTTCGGCAAAAGCCTTCACAGGTTCTTGTAGTACAGGCTCGACTTGCTCGTCATCCGTCTTCGTCGCAACAAACGCTGGAATCTCTTGCTCTTCTCTCTGCTCTTTGTCTTCTTTTGCCTCAAGGACATCATCGATCAGAGGATCAGACGAGAATTTGTTATCGAATGAGTTTTCCATCCCAAAATCTGGCTCTTTGCGATCTTTACGAATGATTTCAAAATCGTCTTCTGGAGCAGGAGCAAAATCGCGCTCTTGTTCAGGAGTGTCTTTATCCTCTTGGTCAACGTCCAACTTGCCAAGTGGCTTGTTACCAAATTTTGCTTTGCCTTCTTTTTTGCTTGTCCACAAACCATGAAACAGCAGCGCGGCGATGGCTAATGCGCCAACAACAATGAGTACGAATCGCAATTCCTGCATTATTTACTCTCAATCTACTTGTTCTTACTACTCGCACATCCTTGAGCAGCAACCCAAGTGCAATAAATCCGAATGATGCTTTTACTTTACCAAAACTATATGTAGGTTTAGAACAACTTAATGCAAGAAGTTCCGCTTTTTGTTGTGATTCTTGCCACGATTCCACTTTACAAGACCTAAATTGTTAGGGCATTGAAAGAAAAGCATCCACAGGTACAATGAGTTTTCACTTACACGAAGCAAAATGGATATGAAGTCGAATAATCAGCCTAGAACCGGATTCGGTTACTTCCTATATGGAATTCAAATAGCACTTTCTCCAGAGATACGTCGCTTTGTCGTCTTGCCACTGCTTGCCAACATCTTGCTTGTTGGTGGTGCTATCTTCTATTTATTCTCTCATCTCGATGTTTGGATCGAGAGTTGGATTGGCAAATTGCCTGAGTTCCTCTCATGGCTCACCTATATCTTGTGGCCAATTTTGGTGTTGACCATTCTTGCCACCTTCTCTTACTTCTTTAGCACATTGGCTAACTTCATCGCCGCGCCATTTAATGGTTTGTTGGCAGAAAAGGTCGAAGAGTCCCTCACTGGACAAAAAGTCAATGACGATGGCTTTGCAGCTTTGATTAAAGATGTGCCTCGAGTCATGGCCCGAGAATGGCGCAAGCTGCTATATGTGTTACCAAAAGCGATAGGTTTATTTTTGCTGCTACTCATCCCAGCATTAGGCCAAACCGTTGGGCCTTTCTTGTGGTTCATCTTCACTGCATGGATGTTGGCAATTCAGTACTGTGATTATCCATTTGATAACCATAAAGTACCTTTCAATGACATGCGTTACAAATTGAAACAAAAGCAAGGTAAAGCATACGGCTTCGGTGTGCTGGTTTCTGTCTTTACAACCATTCCCATTCTTAATCTCATTGTGATGCCAGTTGCAGTATGTGGCGCGACGGCCATGTGGGTGACAGAATTTAAACATCAACAGTAGCCCACTTTTAAACCTATTCAGGGAAGGCAGAATCAGCCTTCCCTTTTATTTTGCTCATTTCTCGACCAACCTCATAAGATATAACTTTTTAATCCTTTTCCCTTTTTTTTATACCGCATATTCTTCTAACCATATTCACAAAACGTGTAATGAAGGAACATCACTATGAGCAAGATCTACGAAGACAACTCTCTTACCATTGGTAACACGCCACTCGTTCGCCTAAATAAAGTGAGCAACGGTAAAGTTCTAGCGAAAATCGAAGCGCGTAACCCAAGCTTCAGTGTTAAATGTCGTATCGGCGCGAACATGATTTGGGAAGCAGAAAAAGCGGGAACGCTTAAGCCAAGCGTTGAGCTAGTTGAACCAACAAGTGGTAACACAGGTGTTGCGCTTGCATTCGTAGCAGCAGCTCGCGGTTACAAGCTAACACTGACTATGCCTGAGTCTATGAGTCTTGAACGTCGCAAACTTCTTAAAGCACTAGGTGCAAACCTAGAACTAACAGAAGCAGCAAAAGGCATGAAAGGCGCGATCGCGAAAGCAGAAGAAATCGTTGCAAGCAACCCAGACAAATACCTTCTTCTACAACAGTTCAACAACCCTGCTAACCCAGAGATTCACGAAAAGACGACTGGTCCAGAAATTTGGGACGCAACTGACGGCGAAATCGATGTATTCGTAGCGGGTGTCGGTACGGGCGGTACGATCACAGGTACAAGCCGTTACATCAAAGGCGAAAAAGGCAAAGCCATCACTTCTGTGGCAGTAGAGCCAGCTGAATCACCAGTGATTGCACAAGCGCTAGCGGGTGAAGAAATCCAGCCAGCACCACACAAAATCCAAGGTATTGGCGCAGGTTTCATCCCTGGCAACCTAGATTTGGAACTTCTTGACCGCGTTGAGCAAGTCACTTCTGAAGAAGCGATCGAGATGGCTCGTCGCCTAATGGAAGAGGAAGGCATCCTAGCAGGTATCTCTTCGGGCGCCGCCGTTGTTGCAGCAAACCGTCTTGCAGAACTACCTGAATTTGCAGGAAAAACTATCGTAACCGTTCTACCAAGCTCTGGTGAACGTTACCTAAGTACAGCACTATTTGCTGGTATCTTTACCGAGAAAGAGAACCAACAGTAATATGTGGTCAAATCAATTTTTCGTTTAAAAAAGCCCCGTTCAGGGGCTTTTTTGTTGATCCCTGCCCCACCTTTGGTAATATCAGGGTGTTTTATTTTTAGGTTCAAAATAAAGAATCAAAACCAAAAAGGTTTCAGTGTGATTACGCACGCAAACAGTTGCGTAATGACCAAACTTTTGACTAGTATCAGTTCTGACACGCTTTGAACTCTCCCGTGCTAGCGCACAAGGTGTAAAGCAGTTAAGCTAAAACTTAGTCATAAACTAACAAAAAAATACATTTATTGGGGTATATCACATGTACGAGAAGCAAGTAGAAATCACAGCAGAAAACGGTCTTCACACTCGTCCAGCTGCACAGTTCGTTAAAGAAGCTAAAGCATTCGACGCGGACATCACTGTGACTTCTAACGGTAAAAGCGCTAGCGCTAAGAGCCTATTCAAGCTGCAAACACTAGGCCTAGTAAAAGGTACTCTAGTAACTATCTCTGCTGAAGGCCCACAAGCTCAGCAAGCAGTTGACCACCTAGTTGCTCTAATGGACCAACTACACTAATTCGGTCTCCTATTTCAGAAGCCATTTTGTGAAAGCAAAATGGCTTCGTTGGAAATAGGCTCAAAACTAAGCTAATACTATTCGTTAGCGCACCCATTATTCTCCCGTTTTATAAAGTTGACCAACTTAAGGTAAGGCTATGATTTCAGGCATCCTAGCATCTCCTGGTATTGCAATCGGTAAAGCACTACTACTTCAAGAAGATGAAATTGTCCTAAACACAAACACTATTTCTGATGATCAAGTAGAAGCAGAAGTTGCACGTTTCTTTGACGCTCGTAACAAATCTGCAGCTCAGCTAGAAACTATCAAGCAAAAAGCGCTTGAAACTTTTGGCGAAGAAAAAGAAGCGATCTTTGAAGGTCACATCATGCTTCTTGAAGACGAAGAGCTAGAAGAGGAAATCCTAGCACTTATCAAAAACGACAAGATGACTGCTGATCACGCGATTCACTCAGTGATCGAAGAGCAAGCATGTGCTCTTGAGTCTCTAGATGACGAATACCTGAAAGAACGTGCAACTGACATCCGTGATATCGGTTCTCGTTTTGTTAAGAACGCACTAGGTATCAACATCGTTTCTCTAAGCGATATCGATCAAGAAGTTATCTTAGTAGCTTACGACCTAACACCATCTGAAACAGCGCAAATTAACCTAGACTACGTTCTTGGTTTCGCTTGTGACATCGGTGGTCGTACTTCTCACACTTCAATCATGGCTCGCTCTCTTGAGCTTCCAGCTATCGTTGGTACTAACGACATCACTAAGCAAGTTAAGAACGGCGACATGCTGATTCTTGATGCGATGAACAACAAGATCGTTATCAACCCATCTGACGCTGAACTAGAAGAAGCAAAAGCAGTTAAAGCTGCATTCCTTGCTGAAAAAGAAGAGCTAGCTAAGCTAAAAGACCTACACGCAGAAACAACTGACGGTCACCGCGTAGAAGTTTGCGGTAACATCGGTACTGTTAAAGACTGTGACGGTATCATCCGTAACGGTGGTGAAGGTGTTGGTCTGTACCGTACTGAATTCCTATTCATGGACCGTGATGCGCTTCCAACTGAAGAAGAGCAATACCAAGCTTACAAAGAAGTTGCTGAAGCAATGAACGGCGAAGCTGTGATCATCCGTACTATGGATATCGGCGGCGACAAAGATCTTCCTTACATGGATCTTCCAAAAGAGATGAACCCTTTCCTAGGCTGGCGTGCGGTACGTATCAGCTTGGATCGTCGTGAAATCCTACGTGACCAGCTACGTGGTATCCTACGTGCATCTGCACACGGTAAACTACGTATCATGTTCCCAATGATCATCTCTGTTGAAGAAATCCGTGAGCTTAAGCAAGCAATCGAAGAGTACAAAGCAGAACTACGCGCTGAAGGTCATGCATTCGACGAAAACATCGAAATCGGTGTAATGGTTGAGACTCCAGCTGCAGCAGCTATCGCGCACCACCTAGCGAAGGAAGTTGCTTTCTTCTCTATCGGTACAAACGACCTAACTCAGTACACACTAGCGGTTGACCGTGGTAACGAGATGATTTCTCACCTATACAACCCACTATCACCAGCTGTACTTACTGTGATCAAGCAAGTTATCGACGCTTCTCACGCTGAAGGTAAGTGGACTGGTATGTGTGGTGAGCTAGCTGGTGATGAGCGTGCAACACTTCTACTTCTAGGTATGGGTCTGGACGAATTCTCTATGAGCGGCATCTCTATCCCTAAAGTGAAGAAAGTTATCCGTAACTCTAACTTCGCAGAAGTGAAAGCAATGGCTGAAGAAGCACTTTCTCTACCAACAGCAGCAGAAATCGAAGCAGTTGTAGAAAAGTTCATTGCAGAGAAAACTCAATAATCAACTAATTCCAATGAGATAGGCGCTCAAAAAAAGTCGTCTATCTCGAAAGATTGGTATACTATAATTCGACAGAATTAAATAAAACGTTAGGAGCATGACACAATGGGTCTGTTTGACAAACTTAAGAAGCTAGTATCTGACGACAGCGCTGACGCAGGTGCAATCGAAATCATCGCACCACTATCTGGTGAGATCGTGAACATCGAAGATGTGCCAGATGTTGTTTTCGCTGAGAAAATCGTTGGTGATGGTATTGCTATCAAACCTGCTGGTAACAAAATGGTAGCTCCTGTAAACGGTACTATCGGTAAGATCTTCGAAACGAACCACGCGTTCTCTATCGAGTCTGACGACGGTGTTGAGCTATTCGTTCACTTCGGTATCGACACTGTTGAACTGAAAGGCGAAGGCTTCAAGCGTATCGCAGAAGAAGGTCAAACTGTTAAAGCTGGCGACACTGTAATTGAATTCGATCTAGCTCTTCTAGAAGAGAAAGCGAAATCAACGCTAACTCCAGTTGTTATCTCTAACATGGACGAAATCAAAGAGCTGAACAAGCTTTCTGGTTCTGTAACTGTTGGTGAAACTCCAGTTCTACGTGTAACTAAGTAATTTTTACTTAGCCGAACACGAAAAAAACGCTGCCAATGGCAGCGTTTTTTATTACCTGAAACTTTTGTTCTTGAGCGATGTTCATCGCTGCAACCTATTCAACTAAGTAAGCCAAGTGCCGAGCTCGGTCTCTGCTTCGCTTGGGCTAACAATGCGGTAGTCGCATCTTGCAGCACTTGCGAACGCACCATCTCCGTCGATTCTCGCGCAAAATCCGTATCTCGTATCCGCCCTTTTGATGCGGTCACACTTCGGTTCACCGTGTTAAGGTTATCCATGGTGCCACTAATTCGGTTTTGGAAGCCGCCTATTTCACTTCGATGTGAGTCAACGTACTTAATCGCGGCATCAATCACTCCAATAGAAAGCTGTGCACCACCAGCAGTCGACATATCGATATCGTCCATGGTGACTAACCCACCAGCAGTAACATCAAGCTCATCCGCTAAACTGCCCTTTAGTTCCACACCCTCTGGCGCATTTAGCGTTGAGGCAAAAAATTGCAGCTCATTGTTTTCCGTTACTGAGGCACTCACTATCGATTGCTGCGCATTGATGTAAGTGGCAACTTGCTCGATGCGGTCTCCTAGTTTGAGCCTAATAGATTCAGTTTGAGATTGCCCTTTGCTGTTTTGATATTCAAGTTTGAAGGTTTGATTATCTTTAGTGACTCGCCAACCTTTATCGACCGCATCACCAACATAATGCTGCCCTCCCATCTCTGGAATATGGCTACGCATGTTTCGTAGCGTCAAAGAGATTGAGTTGGCATTCGCGCCAATATGGAAGCTTTGTGAACCGTAAGATCCATCAAATAGGTTTTTATCTGCAAATGTCGTCGTGATCGCGACACGATCTAGCTCATCTTGCAGCACTACAACCTCGTACTGAATACTTTGCCGGTCACTTGAAACATTACTGCCATTTGCTGCTTGTAGCCCTAGAGAGCGTAAGCGTTGCAATATATCGCTACTCTCATGCAAAGCGCCTTCTGCGGTTTGTGCCACCGAATATGCGTCGTGCGCATTTCTCAAGGCGACATCAAGCCCTCTTGTTTGAACATTAAGAGTATTGGAGATCTGTAGACCAGCAGCGTCATCACTGGCGGAGTTAATCCGATACCCCGAAGTGAGATTGCGCTGCGATTCTATGTTTTGCTCAGCTGCGTGACCGAGGTGTCGCTGCGTCATCATCGCAGTGACATTGGTATTTAAAGAGACCATCTAATCGATACGAACTCCTTGTTCCCGTCCTGTACGGTGTACCTAATGCGTGATTTGAATAAGCAAAAAGCCAGGGGTTAGCCTGGCTTTTGTATCACGTCGATTAGGTTTATTAACCTAGTAGGCTTAGCGCTGAGTTAGGCGCTTGTTTCGCTTGCGCAAGGATTGAGCTTGACGCTTGCGATAGAATTTGTGACTTGGTCATTTGAGTCGTTTCTTTCGCGAAGTCTGTATCTTTAATACGGCTCTTCGACGCGTTCACGTTCTCGTTAATGTTATCCAAGTTGCTGAT